>PXBG01000040.1 GCA_003566995.1 Syntrophobacteraceae bacterium | reverse complement strand
TTGCGCGCCCATACCTTCCTTCGCAAGCCAGACTGTTCAAACGGCAGCGGTTCAGAAACATCTTCTGAGCAGCGGCCACATTGCCTTCCTGCCCTTTCCAGGTTGCGAGCACCGGAGCCTGCAGTGCGCGCCCATAAGAGAAGCTGACTTTCCAAGGGTGCGGACCCATCATGTTGATGGCGTTCAGATGGTCCGTGGCGTCTTCCGCACTCTGACCACCGGACAGGAAGACGATTCCCGGGACAGCCGCCGGCACATAGCGATACATGCAGCGACTCGTGGCCTCGGCGATCCGCTGGGCACTTTCCTGACGCGCGCATCTCATACCGGGAATGACCATATTCGGCTTGAGCAACATCCCCTCGAAAAGGACGCGATGGGCATCGAGTTCGGTGAACACTGCCTCGAGAACTCTGGAAGTGACAACTTCGCAGCGTTCCATGTCATGGGCGCCATCCATGAGCACTTCCGGCTCCACGATGGGAACCATATCCAGTTCCTGGCAGAGCGCGGCGTAACGCGCCAATAAATGGGCATTTGCGCGGATACCGAAAGAGGAAGGGAGATCATGCTCGTTGATCTCAATAACCGCCCGCCACTTGGCGAACCTGGCTCCCATTTCCTTGTATTCGGCCAGCCGGTCGTAAAGGCCGTCCAGACCCTCTGTGATCTTTTCCCCGGTATGAAGGGCCAGCGCTTTGGTGCCTTTGTCCACCTTGATTCCCGGTACGATGCCCCGGGTGGATAGCAGATCGGCAAAAGGAGTGGAGTCTTTGGTGCCCTGGCGCAGCGTTTCGTCGAAGAGAATGACACCACCGATATAGCGTTCGATCCCTTCGGTCGTAAAAAGGATTTCACGGTATCGCCGCCGGTTGTCTTCGGTGGACTCGACGTTGATCGCATCAAAACGCTTTTTGATGGTGGGACTGCTTTCGTCCGCTGCCAGAATTCCCTTCTGTTTCCCGACAATTGCCTTTGCCACAGACATGAGTTGTTCGTTGTTCATTCGATGCTCCTTTTCTCGGGTTGTTTTTTTCACACATGATCTTCGGGCTCAGGGGTGCCGCGAAGGGCAGCGTCCCTTGCAGCCCCAAATCCAGGCAATCCCCTGCACGAGTTGTCTGCGTCACAAAAACATGCAGTGAGGCGAAAACCCATGGAAGCGCTCATTTCCCGTAGTGGCAACGAACGGACGGAAAGATCCTTTGAAAATGGTTTCCTGCTCCTGACAGTTGAACACTGCGGCGCGGTTTTTTGCCTCCGCAACGGCTGAACAGTGTAGACCCGGCATGGGCGTGAACTCATGGGATGCAAGTCCCTTGAATGTGAATTCTGCAAATCTGCCTTGAACATTTGCACAAATATGAGCCGAAGGCAAGGGCGGAACCTTCGGGAACGGACCGAGGGAAACCTGAGCGCGCGCAAAGGGATGACCGGACGGCTGAACTCCGCGTACAAGGCCGACTCTTCGTTTGGATGAGCACAACATGGCCCTGCCATGGATTCCGGGGGGTTCAAATTGGTTCCCCCCTTTCCTTGAAGTGACCTTGGGGAAAAGTTTTTCAGGCAAGCGTCCCGTTTGTGGCGAGTTTTCCTTGACGGCAACCTTATGTATGAATATTATTTCGTGAATCAAAAATTACAAAACAAGCTTCGCCAAATGTCTTGAAAGAGGGCACCGATTCCACTTGCGGGAGGAGAGTCGAACCCCACCAGAATGGATGCTCTCTCAAAGACGCCAGTGCATCCGTTGAACGGTCCAAACGAACCGGGGGAGGTGTGATGCCATGATGCTCGACAATCTTCTGGATCCCGTGGTTTTGTGTTTCGTGGTAGGGGTGGCTGCCGGTGTGCTCAAGTCTGATTTGCAATTTCCCGAGCAGCTCTATGAAGGCCTGAGCATCTATTTGCTCTTTTCCATCGGGCTCAAGGGAGGCATCGAGCTGTCCCGGGCCGCTCCCGGTGAAGTTTTTCTTCCCGCCCTGGCCACGGTGGCTCTCGGGGTGGTCATTCCCCTGGTGGCCTACTTCCTGTTGCGCCGCCTGGGCCGTTTCGACCGTCCCAATGCGGCAGCCATCGCCGCTCATTACGGTTCGGTGAGCGCAGTGACCTATGCGGTGGTGATCGCCTACCTTGTGCGCATCGGGCAGAGCTACGAATCTTACGTCACGGTGCTCCTGGTGGTTTTGGAAATTCCAGCCATTGCCCTCGGCATTCTAATCGCCCGCCTGGGCAGTTCCACCGGTGGTGTAAAATGGGGTGCCTTGCTGCATGAGGTGTTTCTGGACAAAAGCGTCTATTTGCTTGTGTCCGGTTTAATGGTGGGGTATTTCAGTGGTTTTGAGCGCAGTGAAGCCGTCGCTCCTTTGTTTTTTGGCCTGTTCAAGGGAGCTCTGGCCCTTTTCCTGCTCGAAATGGGCATCATTGCCTCACGACGACTGGAAGGCCTGCGCCACGCGGGGTTTTTCCTGGTGATGTTTGCAATGGCCATGCCCCTGATCAGTGGCGCATTGGGCACTGTGGCCGGATTGCTGAGCGGCCTTTCCCTCGGGGGCACCACCGTGCTCGCCACCCTGGCAGCCAGCGCCTCCTACATTGCCGCGCCTGCGGCCATGCGCATCGCCGTGCCCAAAGCCAATCCCACTTTCTATCTGACGGCGGCTCTGGGAATCACCTTTCCCTTCAACATACTGGCGGGTATTCCCATCTATCATGCGATGGCACGTTTCGCTCACAGCATTGGAGGCTGAATGCCATGACTCTGGCACACCGAAAGCTCGTCACCATCATCACGGAATCCGCCCTGGAAAACCTGCTCGTAAAAGACCTGGAAAAATTTGGGGTCTCCGGTTACACCATAACCGACGTGCGTGGCGAAGGGGCTCGTGGAAAGCGCAAAGGCGATTGGGATCAAAATCGCACCATCTGCCTCATCACCATTTGCAGCAGTGATCTGGCCCATGTTATTTTGGACCACCTTGCCGCAGTCTATTTCGAAGACTATGCCGTTGTCGCTTACCTGAGCGATGTTGAGGTGCATCGCGGCAACAAATTTTGAAACCTTCCCTCCGTGAGGAATCCATGATCGAGACTCGCCACACGCGCACCGGCAAGTCTTCCGGAAGTGACTGGACCTTTCTCAACAATCATGCTCATGTGCTGTTGTGTCTGGCCCGGGATCCCGGGGCGCGCCTGCGCGACGTGGCGGAGATGGTGGGCATCACCGAGCGGGCGGTGCAGAAGATCGTACGTGATCTCGAAGAGTGCGCCGTTCTGCGGCGCATCCGCGACGGGCGACGCAATCGATACCAGATCGATCTCCATCAGCCGCTGCGCCATCCCCTGGAGAACGATCACACGGTGGGGGAGCTTCTGGGGCTTTTCCTCGACAAGGATCGTGGAGACGGATGACGCTGGGGTCGGACCAAGTCAACACCTTGAAATAAAATGATATTTTGTCGATTTTTCCTCTAAAAATACGCTTATAAGCTGATTTTTGGGGTCAAAATGAGCCCGTGGCGTTTTGATTGTCTTTTGGCAATTGCTTTTGATCCATACCTTCACGCACTTTTGGGGCCAGGTTGTTCAAAGCAAATGCTTTTTGAACACTCAGGCCTTCATTGAGAAGGCCATGAATGAGCCGAGAAAGACATCGATGCATCGCAGGATTGGTCCCGTTGAAAAAGACTGGGAACCCTCTGAATTCTCCAACTGTAGTGAGTCTGTCCGAGGAGGAGGGCGAGATGCACGAACTTGTTCAGTGCAGCGGTTTTCCCGCAGCAAAGGTCACCGCAGTGGGAAAAGGGATTGACCCTGCGACCGGGGGAAAACCAGCCGCTCCCGGTGTGGCGTGCTGCCGGTTGCTGAACGCACCGCCGCGGGATCCAGGGATGTGGGCAGGCAAAAGTGATATGTCAAGGGACCCCCACAGGTGAGAGTGAAACTCACAGGCGGGTGGGAAACTGATTTTTCAGCAGCAGGGATTCTCTGGCCACCGCAGGAATCCCTTCATAGATGGTTGGATAGGATGGAGAGATCTCCAGATCTTTGAACACCAGGCCTGGTTTGACGGCCATGTTGCAATTGTAGCTGCGGACGGCGCCCGGTGTCTCGAGGCCGGGATGAGGGCGGTAACGGCGCACGGGTGTCAAGGCATAGGCAACCGCGAGACCAAGCCACTTGGGTATGACCATTGCCCGGGTTCCGGGATGGTGGCGTCGCACCAGGGCCAGGAATTCAGACCAGGTTGCCGGCATGTTGTCGCCCACGGGCGAGATGCCTCGATAGCCCTGCCAGGCGCACGCGATCAGCAGTTCCGCCGCATCGGACACATGCATGTGGGAAAAGAGATTGTTTCCCGAACCGGGCAAAACGAGAAGCCCCCTTCGAATTTGCTGAAAGTAAAGGTCCATTGCACCGTAGACATGGGGCAGCCGGATTGCCGAAAAGGCCATGCCCGCAGAAGCTGCCATTTGGGCGAGCGCCTTTTCCGTGTCGAGCTTGATGCGCCCGTAATCCAGGACCGGTTTGGGAACGGTTTTTTCATCCACGTGCGTGCGGTTGTCCCCGTACACCAGAAGTGACGAACTGTAAACGAAGGTCTTCACGCCATGATTGGCAGCGGCCTTCATGAGGGCCACAG
>PXBG01000135.1 GCA_003566995.1 Syntrophobacteraceae bacterium | reverse complement strand
TCCGCCACCGCCGTTTTTTGACGCGCCGCCATTGCTCCCTCCCACGAGATTGGCCAGATCCTGCACAAAGACTCTCAGCTGTGCTGCCTGGGCGTTCATCTCTTCGGCTGCGGAAGCGGATTCTTCCGCATTGGCCGCGTTGCGCTGCGTGACCTTGTCCATTTCCGAAACCGCCCGGTTCACCTGCTCGATGCCCTGGGACTGTTCCGAGGACGCTGCGGAAATTTCCGCCACCAGTTCACCCGATTTGACCACCGTTCTGGAAACTTCCGTGAACTCGCTGTTGGTCTTTTCCACCATTCGGGAACCTTCCTGAACGGTTTTCACCGTTCCATCGATGAGTTCGGCGGTGTTTCTGGCAGCTTCGGCCGCCCTGAGGGCGAGGCTTCGCACTTCATCGGCGACCACGGCGAAACCGGCTCCCGCTTCACCCGCCCGTGCCGCTTCCACGGCGGCATTGAGGGCCAGGAGATTGGTCTGGAAGGCGATCTCGTCAATGGTCTTCACGATCTTCTGGGTTTCCTCGCTTGCTTTGGATATTTTTGTCATGGACTGGGTCAGACCGTTCATGGATTCATCGGCGTGCTGCACGATGCGGTTGGCATCTGACATGAGCCGGTTGGCTTCCGATGCGTTTTCCGAGTTTTGCCGTGTCATGGAAGACATTTCTTCCAGGGAGGAAGACGTCTCCTCAATGGCGGCGGCCTGCTCCGAAGAACCTTCCGCCAGCTGCTGGCTGGAGGAGGAAACCTGTCCCGAGCCCGCCGCAACCTGTTCCGACGCCTCTTCGATCCCTTCAATGGCCTCTTTGATGGGGTTGGTGATTTTTCTGGTGAGAACAACCGCGATCAAAAGGCCTGAAGCGATGGCGATGATGGAGAATATGGACAGGAGCATTTTGCCGTTTCGGGAACTTGTGTCCAGGGACTGCCGGGCATCGCCCTGAATGCGTTGAGAGATGGCAGCGGCCTGCTGAGCATCAGCTTCGATGCCCGCTATGGCGTTGTGCCGGTCCGTGTTGTTCCGGACCCTTTGGGCGAAATTGGCCGCGTAGTGGTCGGCATTTCTTCTGATTTCGTCTGTGGCGATGGAAAGGGTTTTCAGTTGGTTCAGAATGGGTTCAACTCTTTCGTGATTCTCTTCAAAGGCGAAGTAATAGAGAGCGTTGAGCCTGGCTTCCAGGGTGAGGGTGTTGATGGCGTTGGCTTCGTTGAGGCGGTTGATGCCTTCATCGATGAGATTTGCCGTTTGCTGAATGCTGTGCTCGATGTCATCCACATACACGCCAGCGCAGATGACGATGTTCCACGGCTTGAAATGCATGGCATAAGTGATTTTAGGGAAGACCTCATCGCCCATTCCGGGCTTGGTCCAGAAATATTCCGTGTTGGATTCGCCGCGCCGCACGGCTTCCTCCACGATGTATCTCATGAAGGTTTCCCCCGTTTTCTGGTCCCGTATGGTTCCGAAATCCATGCCCTCCAGGCCCCTGTTCTCTCCGTGGGCCACCAGGGTGAGGTCTTCCTGCACCACAAAGTAGTAGTTGTCCCCGTCAAAATGAAGGTTCCGGATGGTTTCCAGGGCCGCTTCCCGTCCAAGGTCACTCTCGTGGTGGTATTTGAGCACATCGTAACCCACAGCCACCACGTCCTGAACGGTTCTCATGGCCGCCTGCCTGAGGGCTGCCGAGTTGGACTGCAGGATGTTTTCCTGGGTTTCACTGGCGGCCACTTCCGACTGTACAGCCGCCAGCCTTGTGATTTCATTGGCGACGTTCACCAGTTCATCCAGAACCCGCTCGTCGTACTCCTCCAGTCTTCTCAGTTCCGAGGCGGCGGCCTGGTAATTCTGGCGGGCATCGATGAGTTCCTGAATGTCCGTGGTGCCCGAAACATAGCTTCTCAGGTTATCCGTGAGGCCTTCCAGTTCCCCCAGGGTTTGCGTGAGGTGGTTGTAGGAGTCATCATCCCTTCGAATGATGAAATTCTTTTCGTGCTGGCGTGCTTCCAGGATCTTGGTGTCCAGTTCCATGGCCGCCGTGTTGGTGTCCGAAGCGTTGATCACCCTGTCCAGGCTGATGAAACCCGTGCCTGCCAGGACCAGCCCCACGAAGATCAAAGCCAGGAAGCCGCCGAAAATTTTACTGCCTATGCCCTTGCTGAAAAAATTCATCCCTTCTTCTCTCCTTCGTTAGAATTTTAAGATTTCCTGAACACGCCTCTTCTCTGTTTCCGGAAGCCTGGATGCCTTCCGGGCATGGATGAACGTATGATTTGTGACTGCAAAGGGGGCTTTCCCTGCGGAGAAGCTCAATCGCCCATCATGGCTCTTTCGCCCTGGGCCGGCACCTTTCCAGGGTTGTCGGAAAGTTGGCGGAAGCACTTGAGCGTTAAATGAGCGGCGAGCAGGGTAATCTTTCATTTTTTTGTCAGGGAAGAGGAGCAGGGTGTTGAGTCGTGATGCTGGTCCGATGGTGGAGGGGATAAAAAAAGGCCCCCGAAGAGGGGCCCCTGGTTCTTTGCCTTGCGCGGTGCTTGAGTGTGTGACCTACCGAAAAATCATGGTTTCTTTCAAAAGCTGCCTGGTGCGTGATGGGATCAAAGGCTGCGGCAGCTGTTGCGCTTTCACCTCAGGTAGGCGCCGATCTCTCCCGCGGAAACCAGCTCCAGGCGGGCTTCCTCGTCACGGATTTCCTCGACTTTGCCCCCCGTGGTGAGGACTCTTTCGGAAAGAGGCCACACCACGTCCTCCGTTTCCGTGAGGCCGTTGCTGCAGTAGGGACATTTGTTGTCGGAAGGGGCATGGTCCAGCAGGACCTGGCAGGAGACGCACTGATAACCGGGAGCCTTGTATCCGTTGGGGTAGGCCAGCCGGTGAATGCGTCCCTGGTTGGCGGCGCTGAGGGTCGCTTCGAAGCCAATGACCGCTTTGGCGGAGGGGCCTTTGCCCTTGTGAGCCATGGTCACCAGTTCGTGGATCATTTCCCTTTCCTGCGCTCTTTCGATCTTTTCGATGGCTGGATAGGACTGCTCCAAAACTTCTGAAGCTTTTGAGTTGACGGAGATCTTCACCCGGTCCGCGACTTTGAGCAGCAGGGCCTTGGGCAGCAGTTTGTGCAGTTCTGCCGTCACTTCCTCCGGCCCTGCGAGCACAAGTTTTTCCACATTGTATTCCTGGCTCACATGGCGCAGTTTGTCGACCACGTCTCTCAGGAACTCCTCGCTGTACTTGTCGGCGCGCCTTTGCAGAATCATTTGTGAGCGCATGTGGTCACTGCCCGCGGCGCTGCGGTGCCTGACGGGAGGTTCCTGCTCGATTTCGGGCAGTTCATGGATTTCTCCCATGGCAATGAGGAAAAACCTCGCCTTTTCCCGGTCTGCGACCACCACGCCATAGCGGGGATGTTCGTCCCAGGCTTCCAGCAAAGGCCGCACATAGGGAGTCTTGCCGAACCACGCCTGGTTGGCCATGCGTATGGGCAGATTCTCCTCAAAAAAGAAGGAGTCGGAAACGTCGCAAAAAAGCACCAGGCTCTTGCCTTTGGGGAGATGGAATTCTGCCTTCTGGCGGACCCATTCGGCGTCCTCCTGAAAATGTCTCAGCTGTTCGTTGTCATTGATCTGGCTTTCCACTTCTCTCAGCATGCTGTCAAGGGCCACTTTGTGGCCTCCCCGGCGGTTCACGGCATTGGCGGGATCTATGTTGAGGTACAGACTCAAGACAGGAGAATTGTTTTGCCCTTTACGTTCCGCGAGTTTGCGTATGGCCTCGGGCTGGAGCACTCTCATGACAGCTTCCTCCTTGTGATTGAGTGACATTTGGGGTGCCTTTTTGTTGTTCGGACAACGCCTGCTCCCGTTTTCCTCCTTTTTGCGGGTCATTCGGCAGACGAATGGAAGGATCGATCATTCAGTCACTGGGCAGTGACCGGGCAGTGACAGGGTGATAAGGGATTTTTTCCATCCACCGATGACTCCTGTGAAGTTGAAATGTTTTGGCGCCCTTTATCGTCTATGGCTGGAAATGAAAGGAGATGTGATCAAAAGCCACATTATTCCTATAATTCATATTTTCCACCACCGCAATGGCACGGGCCATTCATGGAGGGACGGACCGCTGCTCTTCCTCGAATCATTCTGCTCAAGGGATTTCCATTGTGCCCATCATCCCCTGTGTCTCTGCAAACTTTCTGACCTTTCGTTCCCCGGACTGTGGTTCCTGTCATTTCCATCATGAATTTCGTAAAAGGTGAATATACGAAGGAGGACAAGTTTGTTATATTGACAGCAGGTCGGAACCGTCATGTGCGAGATTTTTTTATGTTGTCATTCTTTAGAAACGGGAGCTGCCTTCCATGGATGGATCGTGCTGGATGAGCCAGAATAAAAGCCTGGCCCTGCTCTCTCTTCCCCAGTGCACAGCTTCACGGCCCATGCCTCCTGTAAGCCTGCACGAAAGGGCGGAATTTTTTCTAGAAAATGGCGGCCATTTGGAACACATTGAGCCGGATAACTTCGGCCTTGCTTCAATGCCTTCACCCTGATCGGTTTATTTGTGAAATACAGAGGGCCAGGAATCAAAGAAACCTGGCAGCTGAAAGTTATTTGAGTGATAATAAGGCGATGCGTGGGAGAGGGCAGGCCGGCCTCAGGAACTTTTGGAAAATTTTTGAAACCCGCTGTCCAGCGCCCCATTCATCCCTTCCACTTCTCCCTGTCCTTGTCACGCGGCTGCTCATCTTCTTGCTTTGAGATGCCTCAACCGGCGATGCCTTCTCAAGGGCCTGGCCGGACAGAAAATCATGTCCTTGCCTTTGCCGTCTCCCCTCTGTGAGGAAGTCCGGCGGAAGGGGCGAAAAGGTTTTGACAACCGTTCCATCTTTGGTGCTCACGGGTGCCCGCAGCCAGAAAGAGGAACTGGTCGGTGCACGGGAATGATGGCTGTGGGGTGTTGGAGATTCGGTTGAAGTTCCTGCGGGAAGGAATTCCAGGGAGAGTTCAGGGAAAGGCTGGGGGTTTTCACTTTGCTGCCCGATCATGGGGATAATGAAGATGATTTTCCCGAAGCGCCGATAAAAAATCGAAAAAGCGCGCGCTCAAGGCGGTCCGGCTGAGTTCTGGTTGATGCGGAAAGGGGCTTGCCGCAAGCTTTCATTGGGATTGCGCCTTCGCAAGAAAGGGGAATGGCGAGCATGGGCAAAAGGAAACTGCTGGTAGCTGTCGATGGATCGGAGCAGGCGTTGGAAGCGGTTCGCTACGTGAGCTTTCTGAAGCCCGTCCGTGATTTTGAGGTGGTTCTTTTTCATGTCACGACCAGGGTGCCCGATTCATTCTGGGACCTGGAGAAGGAGCCTTCCTACAAGTACCGCATAGTCAGCATTGAAGCCTGGGAGTCTCAGCAGAAGGAGATGATGGAAGAGTTCATGCGCCGGGCTCGGGAGTTTCTTCTGGAGCGGGGTTACCCCGAAGATGCCGTGATCCCTAAATTTCAGGAAAGGCAGGAAGGCATTGCCCGGGACATCGTGGGGGAGGCTCAAAAGGGATACGATGCGGTGGTCGTGGGGCGGCGGGGGCTCAGCGAATTGAAAGATGTGGTCCTGGGAAACATCGCCACCAAACTCATGGAGCGGCTCACGGAAGTTCCCGTCTGGATAGTGGGAGGCTCCCCCAGGCCGGAAAAATTTCTTCTGTGCATGGACAACTCGGAAGGGGCACGCCGGGCGCTGGACTATTTTGCACGCATGGCTGCAGGAATGGAACCGATGGAAGTGACTTTGTTTCATGCCATTCGAGGCCTCAATGTGTTTCGGCAGGTTTTTGGAAAATCTTTTGGGCGCAACATGGAAAAGGAGTGGCTTGAAAGAGCCGAAAGAGAGCTGCAAAGTGCGGAAAAAGCTCTCGAACCGACCATGGCGGAAGCGGTGCAGAGACTACAAAAGGCTGGCATGGTTTCCTCTTCCATTCACAGGAAAATCGCCAGGGGTGTCAGCAGCCGTGCGGGTGCGGTGGTGGAAGAGGCCATGGAGGAAGACCACCAGACCATCATTCTGGGCCGAAGAGGATTGTCAAGGGTGAAGGAGTTTTTCATCGGACGTGTGAGCAACAAGGTCATTCAGCTGGCCAAAGACAGGGCCATTTGGGTGGTCAATTGAAGTCCTGTCCTGTGGGACTGGTCGAAGGCCTCTTCCGTTGTTCTTTTTTGCCGGGAAGGAGGTGAGAAGGAGGAAGAAACAGAGAAAGTGAAAAATTGTTTGGAGATAGAAACGCGGTGATCCGTTCGCAAAAAGTGGGCGAAGGCGCCGTTGAAGTCAGTGGACTGCGAAGGTTCCAGGAAGTGCCACACGACAGGCGCATGCGCAGCAGCCACTGCAAATCGCCGGACCCGGGTGCTTTCAGAGGGGTAACTGCCCGAAGCCCGGGAGTTTTTCTCTTCATCAGTCACAGAAACTCATCACCAGTATTCAGCTTTTTCAGAAGGAGGATTTTTATGCGGGAAATCAAAAGAATACTTTTGCCCTTTGTGTTTTCCGAACACGACGTTGAGGCCGCAGGGTATGCTCGCCAGTTCGCGATGTGCGCCGGTGCCGAGATCGACCTCATACACGTGACTCCGGAAGTTGATTTTATCTATGGACATGAAATGGCTCTTCAGGCTGTGCATCGGGAATTTCGGGGGTACCAGAAGGAAGTTGCAGAAAAAATGATGGGGGAATTTGCCGAGAAGTATCTCCCAAATGTCCATGTGCGCAACATGGTCGTGGTTTCAGGCAACGCCGCCAATGAAATCCTCAACTACGCCAACAAGAACGAAATTGACATGATCGCCATTGCCTCTTTTGTCCATTGCCGGGAGGGACTGGAATCAATGTTTGTGGGTTCAGTGGCGGAACGGGTGATCAAAAGAGCGGCGATACCTGTCCTGGTTGTTCATCCCCCATGTTCCATCGTTTAGATGCTCCATGCCGGCAGGGGGCTTCCTGTAGCTGCCTGAACACCACTCCGGCTGCAAAACACCGCGGCCGGTGTTGCCCCTTTCAGCGAACCGGCCCTGGAGTCATGCCAGCGGCATGAGAACCGTGGATCTTTGGAAAAAGTTCCTTTTGTTCGAATATTCTCCTCAATAAAGCTTTTTTTCTTTTTCGAATCATGGCAATTTTAGCTTTGATCGTTTGAGTTTTTTCTCACAAAGGCCATGTCTCACATTGACTCAAGCTGCGCACTGTTCATGAGGAGGACTTTTCATGCCGGAAATCAAGAGAATACTGCTGCCCGTCGTTTTTTCCGAGCACGACACTCTGGCTGCCGATTATGCCCGCCAGATCGCCCTGTGCGCCGGAGCGGAAGTGGATCTTTTGCACGTGACTCCCAAAGTGGATTTCATCTATGGGCACGAAATGGCCCTGCAGACCTTGCACAAAGATTTCAAGGGTTATGAGGAGGAAGTGGCCAACAAGCTCATGACCGCATTCGCTGAAAAATCTCTGGCAGGTGTTCAGGTGAAGAACAGGGTGGTCATACAGGGCAATCCCGCCGACGAGATCATCCACTACGCCAATCACCATGAGATTCAGATGATCGTCATCGCCACCCACTGCCGCAAGGGACTGGATGCGCTGTTTGTGGGTTCGGTGGCCGACCGGGTGATCAAAGGCTCCGGTGTCCCTGTTTTGGCAGTGCACCCTCCCTGCCACATTTAGGTGACCCCTTCATCAGGGCATGCATCATTTTCTGCTGGCCCATATGATCAAAGCCGGCTCCTCCGTGCAAACGGGAGCCGGCTTTTTTCGTGGTGCCTGAATCTTTGTGTTTGATCGTTTTTGTTGATTCAGGCTCTTTCTCTCCCATGCTTTCCGGGTTCTTCCACTCATCCCTCTTATGAAAGCTTCTCCGTGAAAGATGGTGCACTCATAACCTTCATGTCTAAAAACTGACAACGCCCGATGCGGCGAAGAAAATCATGGCCGCCACGAACAGGGAAAAAAAAGTGTAGAGATAAATTCTCTCAAGGGCATACACCACTGCGGCGACGATGAGGGCGTAGGCAGCGGAAGAGCATCCCAGGGCCAGCCCGAACTGAGTGAAGCCGTCTCCCGTGAAGAAATTGCCGTACCAGAAATGGCCTCCGGGAAAACCTCCCGCCACAAGGGTCCACACCTCGTCTGCGGAATGGCCCTGAAAAATGGCCGCAAAGGTGAAATAAGGGTTCATGACGTTGTTTTCCGGGTCGATCATGGCGATGAGGGGGCCGACGATGCACACGAGGCACGCCACAATGGTCAGGTAGTAAACGCACTCGCCGTAATAAATCTGGGCTTTGGGCATGATGGGTCTGTCTTCGTTCATGGTATGATTCCTCCCTGGAATTTACTCAGTGAAAATTGCGTTGTTTTGAATTCATTCCTTCTCTCTGACCATTTTCAACACCCGGTGAATGACCCAGGTGAAGATGACCAAAAACACGATCCCCGTGAGCCAGTGAGGCACCGGCTGGATCAGTTCCAGCTTGGAAAAGCCTCTCGTCACGAGGCCCCAGCAGGAAAAGAGCATGAAACCGATGAGAAGGTAGCGCACGAACCCGGCCTTGACCCGAATGAGCAGTACGGCGCCCAGAAGGCCTCCAATCACCTGCCCCACCAGCCAGGGGGCGGCAAAAATGGGAATGATGGCCCCGATCATGATGTAGGGCCACACGGCGATGCAGTCTCCCATGCCCAGCAAAACACCGCTGTTGGCCGCAGCCACCTTCAGGGGGATGCCCATGACCAGGTTCTGGGCGGGAACGATGGCCCAGCCGGCGCCCAGTCCGAAAAATCCCGAAAGAAGTCCCACGCCGGCGATGGCCAGAAAGCCCCAGGCGGCACGCCTGAGCCCGTAGTCCACGGTCCTGGCCAGGGACGGCTCATAGAAAGGCTGGCGCAGTTGCAGCAATTCGGTGAGTTTGTCCGACTTCTGCACTTGTGGCCACTCGATTTTTTTTCCTCCGAAAATGAAGTAGAGGGCCAGGCAAAACAAAATGATTCCCAGGGAGAGGCGGACCAGGCCTTCCCCCGTGTCTCCCATGTGTCCCGCCACAAGGATGGCTCCCTGAGCTCCGGTGAAGGCGCCGATGGCAAAAGAGCAGGCGAGGAAGACGGAGACGCGCAAGTTTGACAGGCCGCTGCGCATGAAGGGTCCCGTGGAAATGAGCCCGCTGAACATGGCCACGATGAGGCCTGTTCCCCGAATGATGAGGCTGTCCACAGGGGTGAATGCCAGCATGACCGGTGTGAACATGACGCCTCCCCCGATGCCTCCCAGCACGGCGAGGAAAGCAATGATGAGGCTCAAAAGAAAAAAACCGAAGATCCAGCCAACCACCGTGCCGGTGGCCATTCCTCCTTCCGGGGCTTTCACGACCACCCCGATGGTCGCCAGGGAAACATAAGTCAGTAGGGTCACCAGGATCATGATGATTGCTTCCGGCCATGGAGACTTCAGCATCCTGCGCATGGAATTTCCTCCAACTGTGAAATTTTTCCTAAAATTGAAGCCCGGATTCCATTGACCACATGAACAGCCGGTGGCTGTGCCAGCAAAGCTTCTGCAAAGCAACCTAAAAAATAAAGAGGGTACAGGTGTTGCCCTTTACTTGATAGAATGACCTCCTATTTACTTAAATTATTCTTTATTTTCAGGGATTTTCAATTGAAAAAACCAAGCTGCCGAAAAATGTGATATGTCAACCAGACTGATCTTTTCGGGTTCGGAAAGGGTGGGGGCGGGGATCCTTTCAGGGAGCTTCATCCGCGTGAAAGGGGGAAGAGAAGGTGCTTTTTGCTGGAGTCCTGTGCCTGATTTCACAGGGTAAATTTTTCAAAAGCAAATTAACCGTTCAAAAGCATGGAGTGGTCAAGGGTGATCCATACAGGAGTGTGGCGCCGATGAACTCCTCGAAACAGGGGCAATACCGTTGACTTAGCGGATTGCGTGTTGCCCTGTCTCCCGTCACCCTCTGGAGGCCAGGGGCTTGAAGATTTTGCAAAGACTGGATTCAGGCCTTCGCGGGAATGACGTTATGGGGTCCTTGCTGGGGTTGCAAAGTCTTAAGTCAACAGCGTTGGGGGGAAATGCAAGGGTCTGTGGACGGAAGATTTGGGCTGGCTGGCCTCATGGGACACATTGTGCAGCGCAAAAAAAGCGGCCGCAAGGATTTCTCCTGCGGCCGCCTGAACTTGAATTTTCCTGAAGGTTGTCTTCAGAAAACATTTTTTTTGTGTTTGCGGTTCACTTTTGGGTCACTTCGCATCCTTGCCGGGACATTGGGAGTTGCACGCTCAAAGGCTCACAACGCCCGATGCGGCGAAGAAAATCATGGCCGCCACGAAGAGGGAAAAGAACGTGTAGAGGTAGATTCTTTCCACTGCGTATGCCACGGCGGCGACGATGAGAGCATAGGCCGCCGAGGTGCATCCCAGGGCCAGCCCGAATTGGGTGAAGCCATCTCCCGTGAAAAAGTTATCATACCAGAAATGGCCTCCGGGAAAACCTCCCGCCACAAGGGTCCACACTTCATCGGCGGTGTGGCCCTGAAAAATGGCCGCAAAGGTGAAGTAAGGGTTCATCACGTTGTTCTCCGGATTGATCATGGCGATGAGGGGGCCGACGATGCACACGAGGCAGGCCACAACGGTCAGGTAGTAAACGCACTCGCCGTAATAAGTCTGAGCCTTGGGCATGATGGGTCTGTCTTCACTCATGGTAAACTCCTTATCTGAACAGGGGTAAGGTCAGTCTGTCAAAATCAGTCGGTCTCTCTGAGCATTTTCACTACATTAAAGATGACCCAGCTGAAAATGGCCACAAAAATGATTCCTGTCAGCCAGTGGGGCACGGGTTGAATGACGCCCAGTCCCGCAAGACCTCTGGTCACGAGCCCCCAGCAGGAGAAGAGCATGAAGCCGATGAGGAGGTAGCGCACAAAGCCGGCTTTCACCCGAATGAGCACTATGGCGCCCAGAAGACCCCCAAGCACCTGGCCCACCAGCCAGGGGGCGGCAAATATGGGAATGATGGCGCCCATCATGATGTAGGGCCACACGGCGATGCAGTCTCCCATGCCCAGCAAAACGCCGCTGTTGGCCGCGGCCACCTTCAGGGGCACGCCCATGACCAGGTTCTGTGCGGGAACGATGGCCCATCCGGCGCCCAAACCGAAAAATCCCGAAAGAAGACCCACGCCGATGATGGCCAGAAAGGCCCAGGCGGAGCGATGAAGACCGTAGTCCACGATTTTGTTGAGGGAGGGTTCATAGAAAGGCTGGCGCAGCTTGAGCACCTCGGTGAGCTTGTCTGACTTGTCGATTTGGGGCCATTCGATCTTTTTCCCTCCGAAGATGAAGTAGAGGGCCAGGCAGAACAGGATGACGCCCAGGGTCATTCTCACGAGTCCCTCGCCCGTGTCTCCCATGTGTTCGGCCACGAGAATGGCTCCCTGGGCTCCGCTGAAGGCTCCGATGGCGAAGGCGCAGCAGAGGAAAACGGAGACGCGCATGTTGGAAAGGCCGCTGCGCATGAAGGGTCCCGTGGAGATGAGTCCGCTGAACATGGCCACGATGAGCCCCGTGCCACGAATGATCAAACTGTCCACGGGGGTGAAAGCCAGCATGACGGGTGTGAACATGACCCCTCCGCCAATGCCCCCCAGGACGCCCAGAAGGGCAATGACGAGGCTTAGAATGAAAAACCCGAAAAGCCAGCCCACAACAACTCCCGTGGCCATGCCTCCCTCGGGCGCCTCCACGACCACACCGATGGTCGCCAGTGCGGTGTACGTCAGCACGACCACTAAAATCATGATGATTGCTTCCGGCCAAGGCGACTTCAACATCCTGCGCATAGAATTTCCTCCAACTGTGAAAAATTTCTCATTTTTGAAGTCCTCTCTCCCTTTTCCGGCATGAGCAGCCGGTGGGGTTGTTAATTGAAAAACGCTTTAAAATCAACCCCATATAAATAATGCTGATTGCCAGAATGTTGTCCGGATAGTTTTCCGGACAGATAACATTAAGGGCTAATTAGCTTTTTTCATTTTGTTTTGCAAATCAAAAAAACAATCAAAAAAAAAGAAATCACAAACAAGAGATAAAAGACAAAGCATTGGTGAAAATGAGGAAAAACAAAGGGGCCCGTTGACAATTGGTGCAAAAAACGACAAGACTAACTGGCTCAAAAACGATGGCACGCTGATGCCCTTAAAAACTGGAAACTTCGCACATGGAAGGCTCGATAAAAGCCGCTCGAGGACACAAGCCATAACCATGAAACAAGTGAGCATTGAAGGCCCGCTGGATGTGGGCAAGTGGACCACGGTGGTGCAGGCCGGTTTCAAGGCCATCGGCCTGGATTCGGCAGTGCACTATCACAACGCGGTCGACCCCCTCTCCAAGATTTCCAACCGCATGCACAATCTGTTCAGAAGGCTCGGTCTGCCCGGTGTTTTCGTCACCTGGAAACAAATGTCCGACCACCGCCTGCAATCCCTTGTGCGCCGGCAGAAAAGCCAGCTGCTCATGAGTCTTCACGGCACCATCGATCATGAGAATGCGGAAGCGCTGCGGCGGATCAACCCCCGCCTGCGGATCATCTACTGGTGGAGCTACCCGGTGAGGCGCGAAGAGCAGATTTCCCGGCTGCTGGAACTGAACTCTTTTGTGGATGTTCTGGCCGTGCCTTTCCAGGGCGACGCTGAAATGCTTCGCTCCAAGGGAGCCCACAAGACCGTCTTCATGCCTTTTGCCGCCTGTCCCTACACCCACCGGGTTCAACTCAACCCCAGAATGCGCCGCAAATGGGGGCGGGAAGTGATTTTCGTGGGAACCCATGGCGAATACGAAGAGGAACTGGTTCGCAGGGTGAGTGAGGCCCTGGGGCGGCCTGTGGACGTGTGGGGGGCCGGCTGGACCAACACCCGATGGGCCAGGTTCAACGGATATCTTGTGCCCCCCCATTCCCACTACGCCTACGCCGCTTCAACCATTGTGCTCAATGCGCACGGTCCATCCTGCATGCAGCACAATGGACTGAATCCCACCTTTTACGAAATCGCTGCGGTGGGTGGTTTCCAGATCACCGAAGAGCAGCCGTTTATCCGTTCCGGCACGTTCGCCCGGCACGTGGCCTGCTTCAAGGATTCCCGCGATCTGGCTCAAAAAGTTCCCTACTACCTTCAGGAGCAAGGGGTTCGCGAATCCATGGTCAACAGTCTGCAGGAGCATGTTCTGCACCATGAGACCTATGGGCACCGATTATTTTCCCTGCTCAAATCCATGGGGTACTCGGAGTGATTCCCCGTTGCAGCGATGAATCCTGCTCGGGGGTGAAAAAGTCCCCGGCAAAAGCGTCGATGGCTCGGAGTCTTTCAAAAGCCTTGTGAAGCCCTCCCGCAACGGACATGTGAGCCCCCAGAGGCGGCATGGCCAGTTCCTCCTCGTTTTCCCGTTCACCCCTCTCCACATGACATGGATCGGAACAATTTGGAATTTTTTTCGTTTTTCCGTGAGGGGCACGGAAAAGTCAAAGCATTTCTTTCTTCCTCTCAATGATTGTGTCATAAACGAATGCTGTTCTGGAATGACGGGCAACCCCATCCGTCCTCTTTTCATGCATCCTGAGTGGCAGAGGAGGACGCCGGGCATTTTACCGGGTGCCCTGGTGTCACTCTGGCTGATGCCGTGAGTTTTTGTCAACAGGGAGTGGAGGAAATGATCGAACGTTACACGCGTCCTGAAATGGGGCGCATCTGGAGTTTGGAAAACAAGTATCAGAAGTGGCTGGAAGTGGAGCTTGCCGTGTGTGAGGTGCTGGCGGAAGATGGCCGCATTCCCTGGAAGGACCTGGAGGAAATCAGGTCCAGGGCAAGGTTCGATGTGAAACGCATCGATGAGATTGAAAAGGAAACCCACCATGACGTCATCGCCTTTCTCACCAGCGTGGCCGAAAATGTGGGCCCCGCATCGAGGCACATTCACGAGGGCCTCACATCTTCCGATGTTCTGGACACGGCTCTGGCTTTGCAGCTTCAGCAAGCCTCCCTCATTCTCCGGGAGGATTTGGAAAAACTTCTGGAAGTGCTCAGACGACGGGCCTACCAATGGAAAGACACGGTGATGATGGGACGCTCCCACGGCATCCATGCGGAACCCATGACCTTCGGCCTCAAATTCGCCCTCTGGCATGCGGAAATGGAAAGGAACCTGGTGAGGCTTCGGCAGGCTGCGGAGAGTGTGGAAGTGGGAATGATTTCGGGAGCGGTGGGCACTTACGCAAACATAGACCCATCCGTGGAAAAGCGTGTTTGCGAAAGACTGGGCCTGAAACCCGAGCCCGTGAGCAACCAGGTCATTCAAAGGGATCGGCACGCGGAATTTTTCACCACCCTGGCTCTCATCGGGTGTTCCATCGAAAAGGTTGCCGTGGAAATCCGCCATCTTCAGCGCACGGAAGTGAGAGAAGCGGAAGAATACTTCGCTGCGGGACAAAAAGGTTCCTCGGCCATGCCGCACAAGCGCAACCCCATTGCTTCCGAGAATCTGAGCGGCCTGGCGAGAATTCTTCGGGGCAATGCCCTGGCAGCCATGGAAAACGTGCCCCTGTGGCACGAGAGGGACATCAGTCACTCTTCGGTGGAGAGGGTCATCGCCCCCGATTCCACCATCCTTCTGGACTACATGCTGAAACGGCTCACGGGGGTGCTGGACAGGCTCACCGTCTATCCTGAAAACATGCAGCGGAACATGCGGCTCACGGGATCTCTGTGCTTTTCCCAGCAGGTCATGCTCGCTCTGACCCGCAAGGGAATCACCCGGGAAGAGGCCTACGGCATGGTGCAAAAAAATGCCATGGAGGTTTGGGAGTCAGGGGGGCAGCTTGACGAGGCTCTCAAGAAGGACTCGCAGGTCATGGAACACCTCACGGAACAGGAAATAGACGCCATTTTTGACCTTCAATACCACCTCAAGCATGTGGACCACATATTTGAGACGGTTTTCAAATCTTCATGAAAGATTCCATGATCGACAGGAAAAAGAAAAACGGGAAACCGGAATTGCTGGCTCCCGCAGGTCAGCCGGAAAGTTTCCGGGCGGCGCTGGAAAATGGTGCCGACGCCATTTACCTGGGTCTCAAGCACATGAGTGCCCGGGCCACGGCAACCAACTTCTCCCTGGAGGAGGTCGCTGCGCTCCTTCCCATCGCCAGGGAACGCCAGGTGCGTGTGCATGTGGCGTTCAACAGCATTATGACGGCCCAGGAGCTTCCCTCCACTCTCGATGCCCTGCAGGCCTTGTCCGACATGGGAGTGGATGCGCTCATCGTCCATGATCCAGGAGTCTTTTTTTTGTGCCGGCGCTTTTTCCCCGGCCTGAAGCTCCATGGGAGCACCCTCATGACCGCGCACAACCATGCAGGGGTGGACCAGCTGGAACGCATGGGAGCCCAGCGCGTGGTGCTTGCCCGGGAGCTTCACCTGGAGGAGATCGAGGAAATCAGCAAAAAAACGCGGGCTGACCTGGAAGTGTTCGTTCATGGAGCCCTGTGTTTTTCGTACTCGGGCCTCTGCCTTGCCAGCAGCTATCGGGGAGGCCGCAGCGGCCTTCGGGGCCAGTGTGTTCAGCCCTGCCGGCTCAAGTTCCGGCAGGGGCGCAAGGAGGGGTTCTATCTCTCCTGCAATGACCTGTGTGCCCTCCCTCACATTCCTCACCTGAAAAAGATGCGCATCGCCGCCTTCAAAATAGAAGGGCGCATGAAGGATGCGGAGTACATTGCCCAGGTGGTTCGAGCCTACCGGATGATCCTGGATGCGGAAAACGATGAAGAGGGGAATGCCCTGGAAGAGGCTCAGAGGCTGCTCGCTCTCTCCCCCTCCCGCAAGCTCACATGGGGGTTTCTCAAACGTGACGCCGTGAAGGATGTGCTGTCGCCACACCGATCCGGTTCCAGCGGCCTGTGGGTGGGGACCATAAAGGAAGTGCAGGGGGAGGACGCTCTCGTTCTTTTGCGCCATGATCTGAAACCGGGGGACCGGGTGCGGCCCGAATCGGAGGAAGGAAAGGAAAAGCGGGCTTTCACCGTTTCACGCCTGGCAACCAGTGAGGGAGGGTCTTTGCTTCAGGGAACTTCCGGGGACACGGTTCGCATGGAAACCAAGGTTCCTCTGCGCACCGGAGAGCGGCTTTTCAGGATCGGATTCAAACACGCCCCGCCTGCTCAACGCCCCCTGGAGGACGGAAGCCCTTCTCCGCCTGTCCCCTTTCGCAGATCATTTGCGGCCCGGGAGGAGCTTTGGGAGAACTGGCCCCAGGCCGGGAGCAGCCCGCGAAAAGGGGAAGAGGCTCTCATAATAAAAGTCGCCAATGAGGCGGATGCCGCCAAAGGATTTCAAAGTCCTGCCCGCTGGGTCATGTTGACCGCCTCCCGCCACAACCTGGAAAGGTACGCCCGGCAACGCCTTCATCCCGCTCAGAAGAAGAGAATGATCTGGTCCCTTCCTCCTCTCATGACGGAAAAGGACGTGGAATACTACCGGGTTGCCGTGCAGTGGCTCACCAAAAGGGGGTTTCTTTCCTGGGAAGTGAACAACTGGGGGCACCTGGATTTTTTCAGGGGCATCAAATCCCTGGCACTCATGGCGGGACCCCGCTTCAACATTCGCAACGTGGCGGCTCAGGCCTGCCTGGCTGAAGCGGGATGCCCCCGGGGAGTTTTGTCCCTGGAAATCACCGCCGAGGAGCTTTCTCTTCTCGGAAAGGGGCCATGGAGTTTGAAGCCCATCGTGACGGTCTACTGCTGGCCCCCTCTTTTCATTTCCCGCCTGTTTCCCCCGATCAATGAGGACAGGCCTTTTTTCACTCCCAGAAAAGATAAATATTTTTACAGGAAGACCGCACGTCATTCATTCATCTATGCAGACAGACCCATGAACTGGTTCCAAAAGGTGCCCGCGCTGAAATCCATGGGATACGGGACTTTCCTGCTGGATCTGAGCGATGGTCCTTTCGAACAGGGCAAGGAGATGCCCCGGTTGCTCAGCGGCTACAAAAGGAACCGGTCCGATGCGCCCTTTTCTCTCTTCAACTACGACCGCAAGCCCTTGTGAGCCGTTTCACGGAAAGGAGGGAATGAAAGGGCTTCCAATGGCAGTTCATGGTGCCTGAAAATGCATCTGTTTTGCCTCAATGAATGAGGCGGCGGCACATGACATAGATGGCTAGGGGAAAGAAAATCATGGTGAAGACCGTGAGGTAGGCGACGGACCACAGGAGATCCCAGGAAAGGAAGCCCAGAGCAAGGGAGCGGGTAATGTGAACCAGGTGGGTGAGAGGAAAGGCCATGGCGGCCTGCTGGGCCCAGAGAGGAAGGTTGTCCAGGGGAAAGAAGGTTCCGCTGAAGAGAAACATGGGGGTGATGAACAGAAAAATGGGTAGATTGAACATGTCGATGCTGGGAAGGATTCCCGTGAAAAACATTCCCAGGGATCCAAAAGCCAGACCTCCCAGAAAGGCCACAAAAAGGATGAGGAACCCGTGGGGATACTGGACCAGTCCGAATGCGCTCACCACGGCCAGCATGAGTGCGGTGGCGATGAAGGATTTGGTGGCCCCCCAGAAAATCTCCCCCGTGATCACTTCGTGCAGGGAGAGGGGAGTGGCCATCATGGCGTCAAAGGTCTTTTGGTAGTACATTCTCACAAAAGAGGCGTATGTGTTTTCAAAAAATGCATTGTACATGGCATTCACTCCCAGAAGGGCGGGCGTGATGAAGGCCAGGTAACTGATTTGCTGGTCCATGTATGTCACCGGACCGATGAGGGCGCTCAGTCCCACCCCAAAGGCCAGAAGATAAAAAAGTGGCTCCAGGATGGGGGGCAGAAAATTGATGTGCCAGATCCGCCTGTAGACGGTCAGGTTTCTTTTCCACACGCGCAAAAAGCGCCAGGTGATGGACACTTCCATGATCCTTATTCTCTCAGCTCGCGGCCCGTCAGGCGCAAAAACACATCCTCCAGAGTGGCCATCCTCTGAATGCATCTTTCCAGGCAGAATTTCTGACCGATGAGTTCAAAGATGTTTTCGCTTTCCTGTCCGTAAATGATCAGACGATTTCCCACCATGTCGTTCATGAGATGATGGGTGCGCACCAGTTCCGTCAGTTCATGTGGGGGGTTGATCACTTCCACCACATCTTTTCCCGCGTATTCCCGGATGAGTTTTTGAGGCCTTCCCTGGATGAGAATCTTTCCGTGGTCCATGATGATCAGGCGGTCACAGAGCCGGGCGGCCTCATCCATGTAATGAGTGGTGAGAAAAATGGAAAGTCCCCGGGACCGAAGGACGTCCATGCGTTCCCACAGCTGGTGGCGCGATTGAGGGTCAAGGCCGGTGGTGGGTTCATCCAGGATCAAAAGGTCCGGGTCGTTGATGAGGGAGCGGGCAAGAATGAGTCTCCTGAGCAGGCCGCCCGACAGGCTGTTGATCCGGTCATGCTTTCGATGGTCCAGTGCCATGAACCGGAGAAGCTCAAGGGCTCTTGATCGTGCCACTCTGCGGGGGATGTCGAAGTAGGTGGCGAAAACTTCCAGGTTCTGGATGACGGAAAGATCGGGGTCGGCATTGTTCTCCTGCTGGCACACACCGATTCGGTAACGGATTGCTCTCCAGTCCGTGGCCATGTTGAGGCCAAAAACCTCCAGGGTTCCACCCGTCATGGGGGAAACCCCGTACATCATTCGAATGGTGGACGTCTTGCCCGCTCCGTTGGGGCCCAAAAAACCCAGGCATTCCCCCTTCATGAGGCGAAAGGATATGCTGTCAACGG
>PXBG01000149.1 GCA_003566995.1 Syntrophobacteraceae bacterium | reverse complement strand
GGCACTGGCCTTCATGGACTGGATCGTCATCCACCAGTTTGACCTTCTCCTTTCCCAGACACCGGGCCAGGAGATCATGGACACAATTCGCAATGCCCTGGCCAATGCGCCGTCAAGTCTTACTGAGAGCCAGCAGCGAAGCCTTGCCCGTGCCAACCGGCTGTTAAACCGGACGGGCGTTTTTTCGGAGGCCACGGCCGAGCAATTCCGGGACATCTACGTCACCACGGTGCCGGGCAGCCACTGCATGGCGGCGGTTTACCATGGGTTTGAGGCCCTTTACTCCGAGCGGGTTTCCCGCTCCATTCAGGATCAGGTCAGCCGGGAATCGAGGGAGGTCATGCGCCGGACCGGCCGCAACACCAACCATATGAACCGTATCATGGAGACGCTTCGTGCGCGCGGCATGGCCGGTCCGGAAACCCGGCTGGTCCACCAGGGGGCCTCCGGCACATGGCAGCCCGATCCGGAAGCAACGGTCCTTGGCATGACCCGGCCGGACGTCGCCGGGTGGTACTTTTTCGGACTCTCGCTCCACTCCGCCTATCATTCCGTCATTCTGGCTGTGGACCGATCAGACCCCGCTGACCCGCGCATCTACTGGATGGATCAGTTTTCACGAGGTTTCGATAACGATGTCACCGGTTCTCTCATGGCTCAGATGCGCAGTTTCAGACCGAGTTACGGTTTTGCACCGTCAAGGATGTGGCAAATCATTCCAGCCGCGGACACCCTGATCATCCTGGATTAGCAGGGATGGCATCACCCATTTACTGCAAATGCTCATCGATAACCGCATCATAAATGCCGAAAGGAAGCTTTGATTTCAGGCAGCTATGGGCGCGGGTGTTGATCACCCACTATGCCCCTTCTTTTGTTGCAGTGCGATGATGGAGGTAGGACCGGACAACAGCCACATCGGCTTCCGCCCAATCCAGGGTCAGGAGCTGGTCATGGGAGGTCCATTGTACGGCCCGATGTTCTGCCAGCACAATGTGGCCGCGGGTTATCCGGCAAATAAAGGGATGAAGCCGGATATGCAGATCCGGATAAGAATGGCTCGATGGCGGGAGCAGAGTCCTGATTTGGATGTCAACGCCCAGTTCTTCGCGAATCTCCCGGATAATGCAGTCTTCTGCGGTTTCTCCCGGGTTGATTTTTCCACCGGGGAACTCCCACTTGAAGGGCATTCTCATTCGGGGGCCGCGCTGGGCTGCCAGAACCTTTCCGTTTTCCTCTATGAGCGCGCAGGTGACATCTATGAGCCGACCGGCATCAGTTGATTTGCTGTTTTTGCCGTAATCGGAAGTTTTTCCGGTCATGGGACGGGACTCTTCAAATCTTTCTATGATCTGTCGGGTGCTTCGGTGCCTGGCTCGACGCTCGCCGTCACGATTGCTCGCTTGATAGTGTGCTCTTCTCTGTGTACCTTGAAATGTACATCAAGGAAGAAGGCTGAACAATGAAAACCATATCGTCCACTGATTTTGGCAACCATGCATCGAGCTTTACAGATGAAGTTAAAAACGGGAAAACACTCCACGGCCCAAAAGCGTATCCTGTTCATAGGCGAAGGACTGGATTTGCCCGAATCTCATCTCCTTCGAGGATTAAAAGACGCCGGACACCATGTGGAACTGATGGTTCGTCCCGACTCTGTCAATGGGGAAGCGTTGAAGAAAGAGGGGTTCCATGTCCATCCCCTGACCCTGGTTCATAAGGTCGATTTTGCCGGCATTGGCGCCATTCGTTCACGCCTCACAGAAGGGCGCTTTGATGTGATGCACACTCTCCTGAACCGCCCCCTTTCCAACGGATTGCTCGCTTCCATGGGCATGGGTGTGAAACGGGTGGCCTATCGCGGCATCGTGGGAAACCTGAGCCGCTTCAATCCCGGATCATGGCTCACCTACCTGAATCCCTCCATTGACCGGATCGTCTGCGTGTGCCATGCTGTTCGAAAGGGCCTGCTAGCCATGGGGCTTCCGCAGGATCGCCCCGTGACCATCTACAAGGGCCATGATGTGACCTGGTACCATCCCGTGCATCGAGCCTCTCTGTCAGAGTTTGGCATTCCCGGCGACGCCTTCGTCATTGGAAGTTCGGCCAACATGCGCCCCCGGAAAGGCATCCACGTGCTCATTCAGGCCGCCGAAAGGGTCAGCGCTCATCGTCCCGTTCACTTTCTCCTGGTCGGCCGTATTCAGGACAAGCTCCTCTCCCGGCTTTCCATGCCCGCCCAATTGGCGGAGAGGGTTCATTTCACGGGTTTTCGTTTCGATGCTCCCGCTCTCATGGGCGCATGCGATGCCATTGTGTTGCCATCGCTCAAAAGGGAAGGGCTGGCACGAAGCCTCATGGAGGCCATGTCCCAATCGGTTGTGCCCGTCGTCACCGATTGTGGCGGTTCACCCGAACTGGTCCGTCATGAACAGGATGGATTGGTGGTTCCCCCGGGCGATGCACACGCCCTGTCGCAAGCCTTGACCTTGCTTCTGAATGACCCTGGCCTTCGAGCCCGCATGGGAGCTTCCGCCCGCACCCGCATCGAAAAGGACTTTTCCATCCAGCAAACTGTGGCCGAACACATCCGCCTCTACGAGTCACTCCCATGAGTGGTGGTGATGGGGAGTTGCACACCGCGAATATAAATGGGCTGACCCGTGAGGATGATGGGCGTTCCTCTTTTCCTGGCCCCGTGCTCCTGCCCGAAGACATTGCAGACGCCGTCGAAGGGATAGGGAGGATGGTAGGGCACGGGCGAAGGATGAGCATAAGCCAGCACGATGAGTTCCCCATCGGGCCGTCGAAACAAAAGGCCCATTGTGCCATTGGGCATGGTTAAGCGTTTCTGGAAGACGCTTTTTTCGATGAGATCGAGAAAGACCCGCAATGCCTCAAAGGCCGGACGCGCCCGCCATTCTCCCCTTGCGCGGTCATCGATCAATCCGAACCCATGTGCCGCCAGCCGCCACCAATAGACGCGCTCCACATGCCCCGAAGCGATGGTGAGGGCAAGGTAGCGAATCATGTAGGACGCATAGTCTTCTTCATTCACACTGGGATCGTTGTTGCGCGGACCAGGTTCCTCGTAAGGGGACCCCCCGGGTGAATGAACACCGGTCCCCAGCAAAGGCCAGTTGACTTCTGAAACGATCAGCCGGGATTCACAGGACGGCGCCCATTGGGCAATGGCACGGCCCAAAGCGCATTTCTCCACGGTGGAAAATCCCGATTGCCCGTTTTCGGGAGCCCCACGGCGGTCCACGTACAGGAGGTGGGACAGGGCATCGAAGTGGAGCAGGCCCTGCACGCGCCGCAGGGCAGCCACCACGTACTGGTATTCGAAATCGATCACGGCCGGGCCCATCAGCCGAAACCTTTTATGAGCCCCTGCATGGGAGGCAAAAGGCTCGCAAAGGTGCGCATACTCATCCAGGGTCCACAATCCCCACTTGACGCGATTGATGGCATGCCCCACCTGCACCCACTCCACCGTGTTTCCCAGTTCGCCCAGCACGCGATCCACAAACCCGGCCCAGCGGGCGGGATCCTTCACAGCCCGGCGATCCTGAACCATGGCGATGGAAACGGAATACCCGTCCCGTTGCAGTTCCTGAACCCGTTCTATGGTGTAATCCCAGTTTGCGGGAGCTTCGTGATGGTAAAAGCGCACCATCAAGGGACAAGGACCAAGACGCTCCAGCCAGCGGCGTTCCGTGCTCCAACTTTCCGGGCGTGGATGAACCGTCATTCCAATTCGCCCTGACATGGCCACAGGCAAAGAAAAGGAGTTTTTCACATGCGGGCCGTACAGGGAATGAACAGGCCTGGAAGCCATGGCCACGGAAGCGGCGATTTTCAGCAGGTTGATGCGGGGATAAATATATTTTCTTTCCTTGCAGCGCAGAGTGCCGATGGCCTGGCCTGAGCGTTCATCCCATAACCAAAGGTCCTTGAAGGGCGGATAGGTGATTGCTGGGTCAGGTGCGACCCGGCGCTCGCGAAGGGTTCGCAGGGGATGGCGCCAGGAGCGTGTTTTGGTGTGGAATGCAAAAAGCCAGCGGTAGAAACGTTCCCATTTTCGGAAAGCGGAAGGAACGGGGGAGTTTCCAAAATACATGGCCATGAAGACGCGAAGAAGGTCGGACGGCAAGGAGATACGGCTGATGTCAAAAGCCCGCCGCCGCAAGGATTCCACCGGACTCATGCGGGCGCGGTTGAGATCGACAAACGCCACATGGCCCCACGAGGAGGGGCCGTGACGCCGCACCAGTATGTTTTGATTGCCCATGTCTCCATGCATGACACCGGAGCGATGCAACCGGGCGACGGCGCGAGCCACTGTCTGAAGTAGGCTCATGAGTTTTTCGCAGTGCGGTTCATTCCGATACAGGTTGACCAGTTCCTGGCGAAACTCCTGAAGGCCTGGTTCATACAGGGTGATGAAATGGCTTTCCAGGAGGCGATGCCCCGCCCACTTTTCCAGGCAGGCCACAGGGGCAGGAGTGCCAACACCGTGCGCCCTGAGGTGAACCGCCGCCTCGAAGGATCGGCGCGCCTTGGAGCCTCTCCTGAAATCAGCCCAGTCTTTAAAAAAAGGCTGGGGGCCAAAGGACTTGATGGCAAAAATGTGATCCCGGTAATGGACACACACCACGCGATGACGCCCCTGAGCGAGCAGCTTGCCATCCTCAAGACACACATGGCCCATTCGGGAGAGCCAGTGAGCCAATTGCCCATCTTTGCCGAATTCGTTGGCAATCCAACCCCTGTAAGGTCCCAGGGAACAGGAATGAGTGGCTGTGGGTGAGGTGCTGCTGAGTTCGCCGACCCTTTGCCCTGCGACATCAGCATGGGTTTGGGCAGGTTTCACGGTGCGGGGAATATGAACCACCGACGGTGTTCCAGTGATCCGCTGCAACCTTCCGCTGTCATTTTCCCGCAGTTCAGCCCATTGTTCCATAGCCCCCGGCAGAACGTCATCCTCTGCATACCCCCGTTCAAGATCTTTTTTCAAATAACCAACCCCGGTATCCAATCAGCGAGTTCGTGAGCATTTTTTCCTGTCCAACGCTTGGGGAAAAGCTCCCCATATAACTCCTTCTTCGCAACGTCACCTGAGGACAACTGCATAAAAGAGTGCATGCAATCAAAATCGATGAATGATAAGTGATCCATGTGGAAAAGGTTTTCGGTAGCAGTGGCCGCAGATTCTGTCAAGGGCATTCCATTGCCCTTTATAGGGGGAAAAGGGAGGGGAAGTTCATGATGGCGCCATGGCAAAAGGGGCCCTATATGGCGCAAACGCTTGCCTCCCGATGGATTTCAGTGAATCCTCTCCATCCATGTGCGGCACTGCGTGCGTATTGACCTCTCCTTTCGTTGCGTGAGAAGATGGAACGGGCCTAAAGACTGCAGACAGCATGAGGACTCAAAAGGGCATCACCGGATTCCATGCCACACCTGTGGGAACCTTTGATTGGCAGCCACTTGATTGGCAGTCGTTGCCATCATATCATGCCTGCGAAATGGATTATCCTGAAAAGGGGCCCTGGCTCATTTTGCTCAAGACAATGGATGGAACCTGAGAAAAGGATCAAACCATGCTCGAAGCGTTGTTGCTCTACTTGTTTATTGGTGCCATCGTCGGTGTCCTCGCTGGTTTGCTGGGTATAGGGGGAGGACTTGTGCTGGTTCCCATGCTGGTTTTTGTCCTGTCTGCCCAGGAAGTTGACCCCGCAGTGCTCATGAAGCTGGCTTTTGCCACATCCATGGCTGCCGTTGTTTTCACGACCCTGTCCAGCGTCAGAGCCCACCAAACACATGGGTTCGTGCGCTGGGACGTTGTCTTGAAAATGACCCCGGGCATTCTGCTCGGCAGCTTTTACGGAGCCCGCCTGGCATCTCTCATGCCCACACTTCTTCTGAAGGTCATCTTCATAGTTTTCCTGTACTATGTGGCCGTTCAAATGCTCCGTGACGTAGATCCGGAGCCAGGTCGATCCCTCCCCGGCACTTTGGGGCTCTTCGGAGTGGGGTGCGTCATCGGAGGGGTTTCCAGTTTTATGGGGATTGGAGGCGGCACCCTTGCGGTGCCCTTCATGAGCTGGTGCAATGTGCCTTTTCATTGGGTCATCGGCACATCCGCGGCCATCGCCGTTCCCATCGCGCTGGCTGGCACAGCGGGATATATAGTGGGGGGGTGGGAGAATGAACTTCGACCTTTTCTCTCTCTGGGTTTCGTGTATGTTCCTGCACTTTTGGGCATAGTGTCGGCCAGTGTGCTCACTGCTCCACTGGGAGCGAAGCTGGCCCACGAATTGCCCGGGAATCTGCTGAAGCGTGTTTTTGCCATTCTGCTCATCTTTGGAGCCACAAGCATGCTCCTTGACTTTTTTTAGAACTGGTCCCGGTCATGGCTTGACATGGAGGCACTTGGTGGACCAAAACCAATCAAGCTCCCGAAACAATGTTTTCCCTGCCGCATCACATGAAGCCCATGCCCGCCGCTCCGGGCATTTATTCCAGGATGATCGCCCATGACAAAAGTGTTCGTGAGGTCTGTGGGTTACGATTATGGCCGCGTCCGTTCTGCTGTGTTTGAAATCATGGATTCCATGGGAGGTGAATCCATTGATTCGGGCATGAACGTGCTGGTCAAGCCCAACCTGCTGGCCCCTGCATTCCCGGAAAATGCTGTGCTGACCCACCATTCCATCGTGAAGGCCGCTGTGGAGTATGCGCTGGACCGCGGAGCCACCGTCCAGGTTTCGGACAGTCCCGCAACAGGGTCTTTCCAGAGGATACTCAAAGGGAGCGGCATCGGGGAGGCCCTTCGGGAGCTGCCCGTCCTTTGCCGTCCTTTCGAAAGGTCCCTCAGACTGCCCGCCGAACCCCCTTTCACCCAGCTGGAGTTGGCCGAAGAAGCCCTCAAGGCCGATATCATCATCAACCTTCCCAAAATGAAGACCCATTCCCAGATGCTTCTCACCCTCGCGGTGAAAAATCTTTTCGGATGCGTGGTGGGTCTGAGAAAGCCAGAGTGGCATATGAAAACCGGTGTGAATCGCATCGCCTTCGCCCGCGTGCTGGTGCAGGTTTACGCCGCTCTGAAGCCTTCTTTCAATATCCTCGACGGTGTCCTGGCCATGGAAGGGCAGGGGCCGGGAAAAAGCGGAACACCCAGGAAGGTGGGAGTTATACTGGGAAGCAAAAATGCCGTTGCCCTGGACGTCGCCGTGTGCCGCATGCTCGGAGTGGCTCCGGAGGATCTGCTCACCAACATGGCCGCAGGTGAGCTGGGGCTCATGCCCCCGGACATCCAGGTGGAGGGAACACTCCCCTTCATTGCAGACTACAGGATGCCTCATGTGGGCTCGGTGGTCTTTGGTCCTGAAATGTTTCACGGTATTTTGCGGCGCCACTTCGTTCAGCGCCCTGAAATCGAGGAATCGTCCTGCAAACTGTGCGGCGAATGCTGGAAGTTTTGTCCCGCCCACGCCCTTGAGCGGACCAATGAAAAAGTCCGGTTCGACTACGACAGGTGCATTCGCTGTTACTGCTGCCTGGAAGTCTGCCCCTACGGAGCCATCAGTGCGCAGGAGCCCCCTGCGGGAAGGGCCCTGTCCAAAACCGTCAGGACGTTTTTTCGGGCCTTTTCCAGCCCATGACGAAGTTGATGAACATGGCAAATACCCCTCAGCCTCCCTTCCATGACAGGACAGGGTGCCTGGTTCTGGCTCCTCAGCATTTGCAGCCTGCGCCACCCGCTTCCAGAAGCGCTTCCACGTCCTGGGGCATGCGCGGTTTTCCCCATGCGTCCAGTGCCGTGCAGATGATCCTGGCCTTTAAAATTCTTTTCTTGTCCGGTAGCCTGAAGATGTTCTGAATAAAACCGAACCTGAGGGGAGAAACCCTTTCCATATTGAGCCCCACCCAAAAAGTGTCGCCGCTGCGGAGCGGGTACAAATAGTCCAGTTCAGCACGCACCACCACGAGATGAACTCCTCTCTCCGTGATGGAGGCAAAAGAACTGCCCAGGGATTTGAGAAATTCATGACGGGCGTGCTCCAGGTAGTTCTGGTAGACCGCATTGTTGACAATGCCCTGCAGATCACACTCGTAGTCTCTCACCTCAAAATTCAAAGTGAACCTGTATTCTGACAACTCGCGCCTCCATGCCTCGTTCAAGCAGTTTTTTCCTTTTTGCCACAAAATTCGTCTCAAGCTCTCCTGAAACGTCCAAGGCAGATTCAGCCTTGAATTGGAACGATCAATGTGTGAATTTAATTCAGTTGGTTTGAACTTTCCCGACTTTTCTTTGCTGTCCATTTGAGAACCCACGAGGAACAGCTGGCACGCTGGCACCCGCCGGTGTAGCCAGTGCAGGCGGCTCATTGAGGGTGACGCGGCCGCTGAGGCACGGACTGCATTCCAGTCATCTGACAGCAACGGGAAGCTGCCTGCCGGTCCTAGTAAAAAGAAAAGCTGGTGAAGAGGCGGGAGAGAGGCTGTTGATTCTGTTGTGTTCGATCAAGTCTTTGCGGGGAAAGCAGCAGTGACGGGTATTTTTGAGGGCATATTCTGGCAGTACATGACTCTTTTTGTGCTGGCCGCCATTCCGTGGATTGAATTGCTCCTGGTGATTCCTGCAGGCGTCGCCATGGGATTGGCGCCCCTGCCGGTGGCTCTGGCCGTCTTCACGGGCAACGCCTTGCCCGTGTTCCTCATTGTTTTCGGGCACGAACGATGGAGGAAATGGCGCTCCGCCCACCCGCCAGTGGAAAAATCGGAACAGGTTAGCACTCGAAATGCCAGAGCTCTTGGAATATGGAACAAGTATGGACTTCCAGGACTCGCCCTGGCCGGTCCTCTGGTGACAGGCATTCACCTGGCAACGGTCATCGCCCTGTTTTTCAAACCCGAGCGCCACAAGCTCATCTTCTGGATGACGTTCAGTCTTTTTGCCTGGACTCTGGGGGTTGTGGTGGTCTGTTACGCAGGTCTGGAGGTGTTTCAGTACCTGTTCGCCCAACGGTGAGATTCTGAGCAGGAATACCAGGAAGTGACGGTGAGGACAGAATCGCTCTCGGCGGCATTGCATGGCCTATCGCACTGTGAGGGCAGCTTCCGCGGTGCAGGGCTTCTCCTCAGATGACCGGTTGCCTGCGTTTTTCCCGGTCCCTTCTGTAACAGAACTCCGCATCGCAAATCTCACACTCATATTCTTCCTTCTGCACCTTTTCGCCGATCCCGATGAGAGCACTGACCGATTTCATGGGAATCATCATGGCACTTTCGTTCAAAACGACTCCGCAAAATTCCGTGGGAAAAAAAGAAAACAGTTTGTGTTGATCTTCCACATTCCAGCCGCAGTAGCCCGGACTGTAACGGTTCGTCGCACGAAGTCCCTCTGCCTCGATGGTTGATTGAAGTTCACGTTCAACGGCGTCCGCAGTATTTTCCACAACGCAGGTGGAGGCAGCATCCACAAAGTATCCTGCCAGCAGATCATTTTCACTCATCGCCTGCTTTGAGATGTTCTCGGACTCGCTTCCTATGGTGGCCAAAAGGACGGCAAAGAACTCCACATTGCGGAAATGTCTGGTGATGATCCGTCCGCTTTTGAAGCAGACTCCATCTATGTACAGGTGGTCCGGCCGGACCGAAATCTTCTTATCGGCAAGGAGCACGAAACCGCCCCTGGGATGGGCATGATCTCTGGTCACTTCCAGGCTTCGATCAACAAATTCACTCAGATGATGCGGAAAGTTCTCATCAGAATAACCAACCGAATGGATGAGCTCATTCTGCGACACCATCACATCATCGTAACTGAACTGAAACTGATGAATTCTGTTTTGGAAGGTTATTTTGCTCATTTTGTGATCACTCTGGGAGTGGCAATGACCTTTGCATGTGTTTTGACCCCGCCCATTCCGTTTTTCCCGCCAGATGTGCTGCACAAGGGTTTTTATGAATATATCCCATGAAACCAAAAGAAAAAATCAAACAAAGAAAAGGATTGGTTTTTATTCACCTGGAAAAACCCTCTTTGGCACTCCGGCTCCATTGGAGGACAGGTGACTAAAACTTTTTGATTCGAAATGTTATAGGATACTTTTGGCTCCTGCATGAGGTGCGAAGCGCAAAAATGATCGATCACTGCTTCAGGGAGGGAGCTTTTTTGTGCCTGTTTGGAGAGACTGTTTCCTTGCCTGCCTGCACAGGTGAGGGCAATTTAGTTCTTGAATTTGTTGATTATCTGCGATTGTATGCCGATGGCTTCGGTCAGTTCGCAAGGAATATTGCATTTTTCCCATCACCGGTGCATGCAAAGGTGTGGGGTGCAACACACCGAACCTTCAGCCGATTTCAAATTGAACCGGGAAAGGCCATGAAAAGAACAAGCATTTGGAAGGCGTTGTTTTTCTTTGTTTCCGTTTCTTTTGCCTGGACTCTTCCCTGTGACGCTCATGAAAAGGATCCCTTGATCATCATGGGGTGGGTTGAAGTCATGCGCATTTCACCCGATGGACCTTACGTAAAAGCCAAGCTGGACACAGGAGCCTTGACCTCCTCGCTGCATGCCAGGGACATGGAATACTTCAAAAAAGACGGGCAGAAAATGATTCGGTTCCTCGTGGATGTCACCTGTGTCAGGACGGGAGAAAAGGTCGCGACCACTTTCGAGAGGCCCCTCAAAAGGAACGTGCGCATCAGGCAGCATCAAAGCCCGTCCATGCGCCGGCCGGTGGTGACTCTGGATTTCTGCATAGGCGGCAGAATTCACTCAACGCAGTTCTCCCTGACCGATCGTTCCAATTTCAATTATCCGGTGCTTCTGGGCAGGCGATTTTTGAAAGACAGAATCCTGGTCGATTCGGGACAGACCTATCTCATGTTTGAGGTTTGTCCCGAACAATGATGTGTGAGTGATAACATTGGAGAAGAAATGATTCGCAACAATCGCGGGACCATTGCCGTCGCCCTTCTGATCACTGCACTGGCCGGGTTCATTTTCCTCTACAAGGTGAAGCACCTGGGATTGCCTCTCACACCCGATCAGGAGGTTGACTTGTGGAATGTGGAAGCGAGAATCACCTTTGATTCACCTCCGGGCCCCGCTCAGGTCAAAGCCGCCATTCCCTTGCATCCTCCGGGATTTCAGATCATGGGGGAAGATTTCATTTCCGGAAACTACGGGCTGAGCGTCCAGACGGAAAAACAAAACAGGTATGCTCACTGGACAGTGCGAAGAACTCGTGGTTCCCAGTCCCTGTATTACCGGATTCAACTCAGAAGGGTTGGAAGCGACGCCATGCTGCAAAAAGGTGGCATACCCGCGCCTCCATTGGTGCCCGACTATGGTGAAATGGAAAAGGCCGCCGCCATGGCCATATTGGAAGAGGCCCGGAGGTCATCGGCGGATGTGGCCACCTTCGTTCGCCAGTTCCTTATCAGATTCAATGACTCCAATCCGTCGGAGAATTATCGCTTTTTTTTGAGGCAAGCCTCCACTCCCATGGAAAAGGTCAACCTTCAAATGCACATCCTTGCAGGAGCCCGGGTCCCTTCACGAGTGATCCAGGGGGTCTTGCTTGCGGACGGAAAAAGATCCCTGGAAATCACTCCGTGGCTTCAGGTCCACAATGGCAGGAAGTGGCTCACTTTCAATCCTGACACCAGCGAAGAGGGTCTTCCCGAGAACCTGCTGGTTTGGAGCATGGGGCAGGAGCCTGTCCTGGAAGCGCAAGGGGTGGGAAATCTCAACATGAATTTTTCCTCCTCCATATTTTCAGAGAGCATGCTCCGGTTGACGGGAGAATTCCCCCTGAGGGACAGTTCGTTCCTTCTCAATTATTCCTTTCTAAACCTGCCCCTGCACACACAGAACCTCTACAAGCTGGTGCTGCTCATTCCTCTTGGAGCCTTGCTGGTTGTGCTCGCGCGCAATGTGATCGGCATACCCACCTTCGGAACTTTCATGCCCATACTCATCGCCCTTGCATTCAGGGAAACGAACCTGGCCGTGGGCATCATTCTGTTCGTCGTGATTGTGGCCATGGGCCTCGCCCTGAGATCGGTTCTGGACAGAATGCACCTTCTTTTGGTTCCGCGGCTTGCCTCCGTTCTTATTCTGGTGATCATGTCCATGGCCCTCATCAGCATCCTTTCCCATAAACTGGGAATCCCAAGCGGGCTTTCTGTGGCCATGTTTCCCATGGTCATTCTGGCCATGACCATCGAAAGAATGTCCGTGGTCTGGGAAGAGAGCGGTCCGGGGGACGCCATTGGCCAGGGACTGGGAAGCCTTGCGGTGGCCATTGTGGCTTTTGGAATGCTCAAAAATGACTTGCTGGAACACCTGTTTTTTGTTTTTCCGGAACTGGTGCTCCTCGTTCTGGCCGCGTGCATACTCCTTGGCCGGTACACGGGATACCGGGTTTCTGAACTGATTCGGTTCAGAGCGGCTTAGGGAAAGGAGAATCGCACCACATGATCGCCACTTTCAGCAGGCTGAGGAAACAGGGAATACTTGGAATGAACAGGCGCAATGCCCATTTCATCATGCCCTGGAATCCAAGAAAGAACTACCCGCTGGTTGACGACAAAGTCCTCACCAAAAAACTCGCTCAGGAAGCAGGTCTGGCTGTTCCCGAACTCTTTGGAGTCATAGACACGAACCACAAGCTCAAAGGGCTGGAAAGTTTGCTCGGGGGGCTGGAAAGCTTTGTCATAAAGCCTTCCCGGGGGAGTGGCGGCAACGGAATACTGGTGGCCGAATCCCGCAGAAACGAGCTATTTTTCAGGCACGACGGCAGTGTTCTGGACATGAATCAAATCAGGTATCACACCGCCAACATCCTCAGCGGCATGTACAGCCTGGGGGCCGTCATGGACAAAGCCATGATCGAATACAAGGTCAGGTTCGATCCCATTTTCAGGAGGGTGAGCTTTCAGGGGGTTCCCGACATCCGGATCATTGTTTTCAGGGGTGTCCCCGTCATGAGCATGCTCCGACTTCCCACGAAACAGTCCTCCGGGCGTGCCAATCTTCACCAGGGAGCCATCGGAATGGGGATCCACATTTGCAAGGGCGTGACCCTCAATGCCATGTGCCGGAACAGGCCCATCACCCACCACCCGGACACGGCGGCCCCTTTGGATTCCTTTCAGATTCCGGGCTGGAACGAGATCCTTCTCAATGCGGCCAAATCCCGGGAAATTGTGGGACTGGACTATCTGGGCGTGGACATCGTCCTGGATGAGGATCTGGGTCCCATGGTTCTGGAATTCAATGCCCGGCCCGGTCTCGCCATCCAGCTGGCCAACGGGTGCGGGCTCAGACCCAGGCTCGAAAAGGTGCAGAATAGGGGAGATCTTCCCGCTGAACCGGAAAAAAGGGTCCAGCTGGCAAAACAACTGTTTGCCCATGAAGGCCCTGAAAGTGCTCCAGGCTGATTCCTCCCTTGCGGAACATGGGGTCAGAGCCGGCTTTCCCGGGGCGAGACAGTTCAGATTCTTTCTTTTCTCCATGAAATTTTTGTTTCATCGGCATTCATTTTATGGAGCGAAATCATGCAAGCTTTCGAAAACCCATCCACAGCATCCCGTGACATTGCCGGTGAAAAGCTCTCTTCACAGACAGGGGTGAAAAGAGAAGCCGTATTCCAGGCCAGGGGGATCACCAAGACTTATCGCATGGGTGAAGTGGAAGTCACTGCCCTGCACCAGGTGGACATGGACCTCTATGGAGGAGAATTCGTCGTGCTTCTCGGTCCCTCGGGGAGCGGCAAATCCACCCTCGTGAACATCCTCGGGGGACTGGACATTCCCACAAAGGGCACAGTGCGGTTTCGTGAGCATGAACTGACCAACTTCGATGACGCGTCCCTCACCCGGTACCGCCGCGATCACATCGGTTTTGTGTTCCAGTTTTACAATCTCATTCCCAGCCTGACCGCACGGGAAAATGTGGCTCTCGTGACGGAAATCGCCTCCAATCCCATGACTCCCGAGGAGGCCCTTGAGTGGGTGGATCTCTCCAAACGCATGGATCACTTTCCCTCTCAGATGTCGGGGGGTGAACAGCAGCGAGTGGCCATCGCACGGGCCATTGCCAAACGGCCTGACGTGCTGCTCTGCGACGAACCCACCGGTGCTCTCGACGCAGAAACGGGCATCCTCGTCCTGGAAGCCATCGACCGCATCAACCGTGAACTGGGAACCACCACGGCTGTCATCACCCACAACGCCATCATTTCGGAAATGGCAGACCGTATCATTTCCCTTTCCGGGGGAAGAATCATTCGTGTGCAGCGCAATGAGAAGAAAACGCCCGTGAGAGATCTGGCATGGTGAGCCCTTCATGAAAGCTCTCCATTTGAAGCTTTTGCGTGATCTCTGGCAGATGAAGGGCCAGGCATTGACCATCTCTCTCGTCATGGCCTGCGGGATCGCCGTCTTTGTCATGTCCCTTTCCACGCTGGACTCCCTTCAGTCAGCCCAGACCGCCTACTATGACCAGTACCGCTTTGCCCATGTTTTCGCTCAGGTCAAAAGAGCACCCAATGCCCTTCGTGACCGCATGGCCGAGATCCCGGGTGTTTCCCAGGTGGAAACCCGGGTTGTGGTGGATGTGATCCTGGACCTTCCCCATTTTGCAGAACCCGCTGTGGGACGCCTGGTTTCCATTCCCGAAGACCGTCCCCCCCGGCTCAATCGCCTTCATGTCCGCAGCGGGCGTTATCCGGAGCCCGGCCGTAAAGGGGAGGTCCTGGTGAGCGAACCTTTTGCGGAAGCTCATGGGTTCCAACCCGGGGATGGGATTGGCGCGGTCATCCACGGCCGCCTTGAAACCCTCAGGATTGTGGGCATCGCCATTTCACCCGAATACATCTACCAAGTCCGGCCGGGAGAGATTTACCCCGACGAGGAGCGGTTCGGCGTTTTCTGGATGGGTTACAGGGAGCTTTCCACGGCTCATGACCTGGAAGGGGCTTTCAACGACGTGTCACTGGCTCTCACCCCCGGGGCTTCCAGACCTCATGTGCTCCACCGGCTGGATCGCATCCTCGAGCCCTATGGCGGACACGGTTCTTACGGGCGTGAGGACCAGCTCTCCCATCGCTTTGTCTCCGATGAACTGACACAGCTTCGGGGCATGGGGCTCGTCATTCCCTCCATTTTCCTTGCCGTTGCGGCTTTCATCATCAACGTTGTCCTCTCGAGGCTCATCCACACCCAACGGGAGCAGGTGGCCACCCTGAAAGCTTTTGGCTACAGCAACCATGAAATCGCATTTCATTACCTGAAGTTCGCGTTGTGTCTCACCCTTTTGGGCTCCCTATGGGGGGTGGCTGCGGGAGTATGGCTGGGCCGGGCTCTCACGGACCTTTATTCCCAGTTCTTTCGCTTTCCAAGTTTTTATTACACCCTGGATCCCGCCATCCCGGTGCTGGCCATGATCATCGGTGGCACTGCAGCTGTCCTGGGCGTTTTGAACGCTGCCCTTCGCGCCATGAAGCTGGCCCCGGCGGAGGCCATGCGCCCGGAGCCTCCACCGGTTTTCAGACCCACAGTCCTGGAGCGGCTCGGGTTGCAGCAGCTTCTGTCCCCTCCCGTGCGCATGATCCTGAGGCAGGTGGAAAGACGCCCCTGGCGGGCCATTCTGTCTTGTGTGGGAATCGCCCTCTCCGTTGCCATTCTGGTGGTCAGCAATTTCATGGTGGACACGGTGCGCTATGTGATCGACTTTCAGTTCCACACGGCGCAGCGTCAGGACATGACCCTCACGCTCCTTGAACCCAGGGCCATGGGACCTGCCCTCAGCGCCATTTCAAACCTTCCGGGAGTTTTGCGTGTGGAACCTTTTCGTAATGTGCCCGTGCGGTTGAGCCATGAACACCGATCCAGGCGAACGGGCATCATGGGTCTCTCCCCGCAGCGGGAGCTTTACCGGCTTATGGACATGGATGGGCAACTGGTGGAGCTACCCCGGGAAGGCCTGGTACTTTCGGAAAAACTGGCGGAATTGCTTCAGGTGGAGTTGGGCGACAGCATAACCGTGGAGGTGATGGAAGGGCGAAGACCTGTCTTGGAAACACGGGTCACCGGACTTCTGAAGGATTTTTCGGGCACCTCCGGCTATATGGATTTGGGGGCGCTCAATCGTCTGATGGGTGAGAGGGATACCCTTTCCGGAGCTTTCATCACCGTGGATTCCAATCACCTGAATCCTCTCTATGAAACGATCAAGAATACTCCCGGCATTGCAGGCGCTGCCCTGAAAAAGGCCTCCCTTGAAAATTTCGAGGAAATTGTGGCGGAAAACCTGCTCACCATTCAGGCTTTCTACCTTGCTTTTTCGGTCGTCATTGCGTTGGGGGTCGTCTACAACAGTGTCCACGTGACTTTGTCGGAGCGCAGCCGGGAACTGGCCACCCTCCGGGTCATGGGCTTCACCCGGGGGGAGGTTTCCCTCATACTCCTGGGAGAAGTGGCCATACTCGCGGCGCTGGCCATTCCCCTGGGACTTGCCATGGGCCATTTGCTCGCCTGGATCACGGTTCAGGCATTGGAAACGGAAAATTTCCGGTTTCCCCTGATCATTGAATTCCCGACCTATGTTTACGCAGCTGTGGCCGTTATGGGCGCAACAGTTTTTTCAGGGCTGGCCGCCCGTCGAAAAATCAACAAACTGGACCTCGTTTCCGTTCTGAAATCTCAGGATTGAGGGGTTATGAAACGATCGAACAAGATCTTTCTGGCGATTCTCATCGTGGCTGTGGCAGGCGTGATCGTTTATGCGGCACTCCCCCGGCCGGTTCCCGTAGAGGTGGCCCCTGTGGTGCGCGGCCACATGAAGGTGACGGTGGATGAAGAGGGAAAAACACGGGTTCGGGACAGGTACACCATTTCCGCACCTCTTTCAGGACACCTCCTTCGCCCCAGGCTGGATCCCGGAGACAGGGTCGAGGCAGGAAAAACACGCCTGTTTTCCATGGAGCCCTCTGTTCCTGATTTTTTGGATGTGCGAAGGGAAATGGAGCTGGAAGCCCGTGTCCGGGGTGCCCGGGCCATGCGTGACAGGGCCGTGAGCACTCTTGAAAAGGCTCGGGTGGATCATGAGTATGCTCTCAGTGCCCTGGAGAGGCTGAGGAAGGTTCATGGCCACAGAGCCGTTTCCCGGCAGGAACTGGAAGACGCCGAGGCCCGTGAGCGGATGGCCTTCAGGGAGCTGGAAGGGGCACAGATGGGAGTCCGTGTGGCCCGGTTCGAACTGGAGCAGGCCCGTGCCTCCCTCCACTTTGTGGAGGCTCACTCCTTGGACAGGGATCCTTCCAGGAGGTTTGAAGTCTTCTCCCCCGTGTCGGGCTCTGTCCTTCGTGTCTTTCGGGAGAGTGAAGCGGTGGTGGGAGCGGGAGAATCTCTGCTGGAAGTGGGGGACCTTTCTGAACTGGAAGTGGAAGTGGAGGTGCTTTCCGCCGACGCGGTCAGAATTCGGCCTGGCGCGAAAGTCATTCTGGAGCGCTGGGGAGGAGATGAGTCCCTCGAAGGGCGCGTCATCCGTATCGACCCATCGGGATTCACCAAGGTGTCCGCATTGGGCGTGGAGGAGCAGCGGGTGCTGGTGATCGTGGACTTCACCGAACCTCACGAGAAGTGGCGGTTTCTGGGCGACTCCTTTCGGGTGGACGCCCGCATCGTGGTTTCAGAGGCGGAAGATGTCCTGAAAATCCCTGCGGGAGCTCTTTTCAGGCATGAAGGAGATTGGAGCGTTTTTGTGGTGGAAGGGGGCAAAGCGGCGCTGCGGTCTGTCACCATTGGCCTTCGCAATGATCTGGAGGCACAAGTGCTGGAAGGTCTCAGGGAAAACGATGAGGTGATCACATATCCCGGCGATCGCGTGGAGCACAATGTTTCTGTCACCGCGCGTTGAAACATTTGAAAAAAAAACGAAAGCTCTGCAAAGGACGGGAAGCTCCCTTTCCTCCCGGTGGTCATGGCATCTTGTTTTTTTCCGGCTGATTGAGGTGCTCCTCCAGCGCACACACACTGCACAGGTCCTGGAAAGCTGGTTCGCTGCATTTCTTGCAGGTGCCAAAGCCGTGACCGTTGCGGGGGGCCTTCTTGCTCCGCAAATGCTTGAAAAGAAAATGCCTTTTGGTACCCGGCATCTTTTCTTCCAAAAATTGAAGCGCCTCCTTGAAGGAATGGCTGGTGGCACCCCGGGACATGGGGCACTTGCTGTCCAGGAAGGAGATGTTTTTCACCTGGCAGTAGGTGACGATTTCATAGGCATCGAGGCGATACAGGGGTTTCACTCGCGCCGGCATTCGGGGGTGGGGAGAGGGGAGACAGGGATAAAGCTTGTCCATGTATTGTTCACGGTGGCGCACGAGGTTTCCCAGGAGTCTTCCCGCTTCATCATCCAGATTGTGTCCCACGGCCAGGACCTCAAATCCCTCCTTCACGGTGAGTCGATTCAAAAGCTGGCGCTTGAGCAGCCCGCACACGCCGCATATTTTGCGTCGTGTGCGTGTCTGGATCTGGGGAACGGTGTGCCCGAAAACGTCCTTCAAAGCGTACTGAACCCAGGGCAGTTGGCGCTCCGAGGCGAATCGCTCGATGGCTTCCACGGAAGCATGGGAAAAACCTTCGATGCCCAGGTTGATGTGGAGCCCTCTGGTTTCATGGCCCAGTTCGTTCAAAATGTCCCAAAGGGCCAGGGAGTCTTTGCCTCCCGATACGGCCACCATCAAGGGTTTATCCTGGGAAAAGGGAAATGTTTTCTGAGCCCGCTTCACGGCCGTTTGAACGAAGCGGGTGAAACAGGGAGGGCAGAAGTTGGCGTTGTGATTGGTCATGCGTATGGTCGCCTGATCGCGACATCGGGTGCACTTGGCTTCCCTGGGCAATTGCGGGGATATTTTTCCCATGATTGATTTCATTTCTTTGTGAAGCATTTGTTGAAAGGTTCCTGGAACTTTTTTGAAGACGCCGGGACAGACCGTCATTCATTGAATCAGATAAAGGCGTTCAACTCAAGCGGGTGGTGTGTTTTTCTCCCATTCGCCCATTCTTGCCTTGCCACTGTGAAAGAGGTCCCGTTAAAATCAACCGTTTTTTGTGAAACCTTGAGAGTTTTTCAATTGCCCCTGCGCATGCGGGGGAATTTTTTTGAGGAGACAATCCATGGACGGAATGCATTACGAAGGAATGATCATTCGGCCCCCCAGTGAGGCCAACAGCATTCTTCTGCAGGTGACGGTGGGATGTTCGCACAACAAGTGCACTTTTTGCGGAACTTACAAGGGGCAACGTTTTCGCATCAAGGATGAGCGGATCATCGAGAAAGACCTGGATTATGCTTCAGAAAATCTTTCCTTCCTTCACCGGCTCTTCATCACCGATGGCGATGCGCTCATTCTTCCTCAGGACAGATTGACCCGGCTTCTGGAAAAGATCAGAGAAAAACTCCCGGGAGTTCGCCGTGTGGGGCTTTATGGAAATGCCAAAAGCATTTTGCGCAAGACGCCCGAAGAACTTGCCCGTTTGCGCGAACTCGGTCTTGGCATCGTCTATCTGGGACTGGAAAGTGGCGATGCACAGGTTCTCCGGGAAATCCGGAAAGGCGTTTCGCCGGAACGCATGACAGAAGCGGGAAGAAGGGTCAGGGAGGCAGGAATCAAGCTTTCCGTGACCGTGCTTCTGGGAGTCGGCGGACGGTCCCGCTCCCTGGAACATGGCCGGGCCACGGGAAAGGTCCTTTCGGCCATGGACCCCAATTATGTGGGAGTGCTGTCCCTCATGATTCTTCCCCAAACGGAACTGGCGGAGAAAGCCCGGTCAGGTGAGTTCGAAATGATCAACCCGGAGGAGATGCTGTTGGAGCTGAGAGAAATGCTCGCTCACACCCATTTGAGCCGCGGACTTTTTTTCTCCAACCACGCTTCCAACTACCTGCCCCTGAAAGTGAGAATGCCCGGTGACAAGGAGAAAGCCCTGCGCACGATTGACGAGGCTCTGGGGGGGCAGGTGAAGCTCAAGCCCGAATGGATGCGGGCCCTTTGAGCAGGACAGCCATCCCGGGCGGTTCGGTTACCTGCCGCCACGAATCCCTCCCCATGCCCTGAAGGTGCCGTGGCTCACGAAAAAGGGGACTCCGGCATGGTAAGGAGGGCTTTCAGGTGAGCCCCCACTTGAGCTTGGTCCGAAGAATTTCAAAGTAGTTGATGGAAGGGGTTCTCATGAGACGCAGGGGAGTGGAGGCTGCAGAAATGACGATTTTGTCAGCTTTTTCCAGGTTGCAGCCCACTTGTCCGTCACAGGTGAGGGTCACGTGAGGAAGAGGAATCTTGAGCTTCATGGTGATGGTCGCTTCGGGCGCGAGGATGATGGGCCTGTTATTGAGCGTGAAGGAACAGATGGGGGTGATGATGATGGCGTTGGCCGTGGGGTAGACAATAGGCCCCCCTGCGGAAAGATTGTACGCTGTGGAGCCGGTGGGGGTTGCCACGATGAGGCCGTCGCCCCTGTAGCAGGTCAGGTAGCGGCCATCGATGGTCGTGACCACCTCGATGATTCGGGCCAGGACGGCCTTGTTCACCACGGCGTCATTGAGAACCACCTGGTTGAAGACCACATCGTCCTGCCGCAGCACGGACACCTGAAGCCTCATTCGCTCTTCAATTTCGTAATTTCCCTGAATGATCTGGCTCAATTCCCGGTAGCAGCTTTCCCGGGAGACTTCTGTGAGAAACCCCAACCCGCCAAGGTTGACACCCACCACCGGCGTGGTGCGGTCTTCCAGGAGGCGCGCCACACTGAGCAGGGTGCCGTCGCCCCCCAGGACGAGCACCGCATCCAAATCCCCGGGGATCTGAAAGGAAGAGCCCTGAGGACGGATCAAATCAGCTTCGTCGGGGTTTTCCATGCAAAACACACGCACCCCGCGGGCCTCGAGCCAATCGGCGATTTCCCTGGCCAGCCGGAGGGCTTCGGGGCGGAGTCGCTTATAGATGACGGCTATGCGCTGCATCATTTCAAACCTGTTTGAATTGATTCGAGTTCAAAAATGGAGTGTTGAGGCAAACAAAAACATTTGTCAATGCAAAATAAATGAGCTATTTTCAAACATGATTGGCAACATACGTTTATGTCCTTCTTTATATTGAACTTATGCTGAGCCCTTTAGCGAAGGTGCCTTCATGGAGTGTGCGTGGCTCTTATGAAAGATCACGACGAAATTCCGCCCCAGAGAATCCTGCTGGTGGACGATGAAGAACAAATGCGTGAAATTTTGTATGAAGCACTCTCCCTCATGGGACATGAAGTGGAAACAGCCAGTGATGGCCAAAAGGCGGTGGAAAAGGTCCGTAGCATGGAATTGGACCTTGTCATCACGGACATACACATGCCACGCATGGATGGCATTCAGCTCATCAACTATCTCCATGAAAAGCACCCCCACATCGACATTGTGGCCATCACAGGTCACTCCACGGACTACACCTACACGGACGTGGTGCAAAGCGGCGCCTCCGATTTCATCATCAAACCTTTCACGCTCAATGAGATGGAAGCCAAGGTGAGAAGAATTGTCCGCGAGCGGGTGCTGCGGAAAAAGCTGGAGCATCTCGCGGTCCACGATTCCCTCACGGGTCTGTACAATCGCCGCTACTTCGAAGAGGCCGTTCGAAAGGAAGCGGTGCGCGCATCCCGTTATCACCATTCCTTGTTGTTGTTTTTCATCGACATCGACCAGTTCAAGTCCTTCAACGATGACAAGGGGCATCGTGCCGGGGATGGCGTCTTGAGCCAGTTCGCAGCGGTTCTTCAGCAATGCATCAGAAAAGATGTGGACATAGCCTGCCGTTACGGAGGCGACGAGTTTGTCCTTCTGGTGCCCCACATGGAGTCTCACCAGGCAATGATTGTGGCGGACCGCATCCGCGAACGCTACAACAGCATGGAGTTCAGCCCCACCCATCTCTCCATTGGCATCGCAGAACTGCACATTGCAGGGGACGGCGTGGAAAAGGACGTGGAAGAGATGATCTGCCGGGCTGACAAAGCGCTCTATCATGCCAAGCACAATCTCGGAGGGGACTGTGCGTTCATCTGCGAAGTTCATCTGAGGCGAGCATCCTTGTAACCCCATTCAACTCCATCACGCCCTAAAAAATTTTTTGATTGCGCCATGCGCTCCCATTGATTTTCCTTGACACACTCCATGGGGTCTTTTATATAAGGCAGACTTTGTCAGCTGGTGACAGAATTGCGGTTAAGCAACGGAGAATCCATAGAAAATTTATCAAAATTGAAATCTGTTGCTGACTGGAGTAGATGCAGGCCCCGACACTGTTGCAATGATAGTCTTGCTCAGAGTCAGGGCAGTTTTCGTTTAACAACTGAAGAATGGGCCACTGGTCATGGTAAGGGAAACCGGTCCGCCCCCTTAATTCAGGAAGTAAGTCCATCAGAAATCGAGTGGCCGGATGCGCTCTGGCACTGCGCAGAATCCGGTGTTCGCTTGGTGGCATCTCCAGATGTTGGGCGGCAAGGCAGAGTTGGACGTTTTGGGGAGAACGGGACGGTTCTCACGTAGAAAATTGGAGGTGACTGCCATGGGTAAGGGGAAACCCGAATTCGGCTTTGGGGTTCACTTGATGATCGATGGGTATGGCTGTGATCGGCCTCGACTGGAAGACATGGGTCTCATTTACAAGTTCCTGGATGAGTATCCCACCGAAATGGACATGACCAAGATCATGCCTCCCTACGTATTTCGATACAATGGAGTGGTCCCGGAGGATTGGGGTGTTTCCGGATTCGTTCTCATCGCTGAAAGTCACATCAGCGTGCACACTTTTCCGGAAAAACAATACCTGAGCTTGGACATGTTTTCCTGCAAGCCTTTTTACACGGACCAAGCCGTGGAATATGTGAAAAACTATTTCGACATGCAAAAGTGTGAAGTCAGGGTTCTGGATCGCGGCCAGGAATTTCCCAATACCATCAAAGAATCGGCCCAGGTCGTTCGCATGGACCGCATGCTCATGCAACGTTCGCGTTGATCTTTCGACTGTCAACTCGCGCGGGGAATAAAACGGGGTCTGCATGAAAATGCGGGCCCTTTTCATTTGCATCCCCTTCCCCACGTTCCTCCTGTGGTTCTTTTTTATGGACAAGGAGAAAATGGGCTGATAAATTTAAAACACAGGCACTGGCGGAAAAGAGGTGCCCCAAAAAGCAAATTCCTGTGTCGCCGGTTGAGTTGACGAGAAGCGCTCATCCTGCTGCACATGCATCGACGACCCCCAATAAAGAGATTTGGCCTTGGAAGAGGAGTCAGCCAAAGGTTTTCAAAATTGGCTCAAGATGTGCTTCCGTCGGCTTTCCCGCATGGAGCAGGCCGAGGACATTGAAAAAGAAATTCAACAGCTCATAAATGAAGGGGAGCAGCGGGGCCTCATCACGGAAGACGAAGGGGAGATGATTCAGGGCATCTTCTCTTTTCGCGACACCACGGCTCGTGAAATCATGATACCCCGAACGGAAACGGTGTACGCGCGCGCAGACACCAGGCTTCCCTATGCCATTGAAATTATTACTCAATCCGGCCATTCGAGAATCCCCATTTACGATGGAAACATTGACAACATCGTGGGCATCCTCCATGCCAAGGATCTCCTCAATTGCTGGGGCCGGGATGACATGGAAGTCTCGCGGCTCATGCGTCCTCCCTCCTTCATTCCTGAAACCAAAAAGATCAGCGCGGTCCTCAAGGATCTGAGATACAGCAAATCCCATCTGGCCATCGTGATCGATGAATACGGTGGGACAGCTGGCATACTCACCCTGGAAGACATCATTGAGGAAATCATCGGGGATGTCATGGATGAATATGACGCTGAACAGAACCTCATTGTGGATAATGGGGATGGATCCATCAGCGTCAATGCCCGTTTGGATGTGGAGGAATTGGAAGAATATCTCAAGGTGGACTTCCCCGAGGGCAAGTTTGAGTCCGTGGGAGGATTCCTGATCAGCTATTTTGGCCGTGTGCCCAATATTGGTGAAAAGATGGTGTTCAAGGATCTGGAATTTGTCATCGAAGGTGCGGACTCTCGAAAAATTGAAACCATATGCATCAAAACTTCCGGTCAAAAGTATCCCGAGACCATGAGTTCCGAAGAGTCAGCCTTATAGGTGACCACGTTTTTGACTGCATGAATCATATGGGTGGTGGCCAAAGCGCCCGTGTGGCTCCATGAGGTGTGATTCAGTTCCCTCCCTCAAAAGCTTTTCCCCCCGTTCCATCTTTCCCGGAATGTGCGATCATTACCATTAAAGGACCCATGAAAGGTTTTTGGGAAGGGAAAGTCATCACTCCCTGGTCTCCGCATCATGAACTGAGGGCACGAGAGCAGCATGAATCGCAAAGATATTTTTTTGAGCACACTCAGTGGACTTCTTTTGAGTCTCGGATTCCCCAAATTCAGCATGTTTTATCTGAGCTGGATCGCATTGGTACCCCTGCTGGTGGCCCTTCGGGGAAAAAGTCCCGGAACGGCCTTTCGGCTCGGTTTTTTGAGTGGTCTGGTTCACTATGTCACCACTCTTCACTGGATTCAGTATGTTGTGCAGCACTACGGGGGCCTTGCCTCTCCCGTGGCAATGGGTATTGTCCTCCTTCTCGCCGCTTACATGGCCCTCTATCCAGGATTGTTCAGCTACCTGGCCAGCAGGCTGGAATCCAGAACATCCCTTTGGGTCTTCGCACTGCCTGGAATCTGGGTGGCCCTGGAACTGGTGAGGGCTCATGTGTTCACAGGGTTTCCCTGGGCCAATCTCGGCTACACCCAGACGCCGTGGAATCTTGTCATTCAGTTGGCTGATATCACGGGTGTATACGGAGTGAGCTGGCTCATGGTGCTGGCGTCAACGGTGGTGGCCGCTTTCATCCTGGGACGTGGACGGGCTGTGTACCCGCTGGTCTTCGTCCTCTGCCTGGCGGTGGTTCTGGGTTACGGAAGCTGGCGAAGGGCTGCTGTGGATCAGTGGCAGCGCTCCATCGATCCCTGGCCTGTGGCCGTCATTCAGGGCAACATAGATCAGTCAGTCAAATGGGACCCTGATTTTCAGCAAATGACCCTTGAGCGATACGACACCCTTTCCCGAAAAGCCATGGAACACACACCCCCTCCGCGGTTGATAGTGTGGCCCGAAACGGCTGCCCCTTTTTTCTACGGGCTGGATGAAAATCTTACGGCTCAAGTGAATGAAACGTTTTTGGCGGTGGGAAAGCCCTTTCTTTTTGGTGTTCCCTCCATGACCCTGGTGGATGGAGAAGCGAAGCTGCAAAACTCCGCATTTCTGGTGGGCGGTGACGCCACTTTGCTGGAAACTTATGCCAAACAGCACCTGGTGCCATTCGGAGAATACGTTCCCTACCAGAATGTGCTGTTTTTCGTCAATCGCCTGGTGCATGCAGCGGGAGATTTTGTGCCTGGAAAGGGGCCCAAAACCATGGAGCTGGACGATCATGCCCTGGGCGTGCTCATCTGCTACGAAGGAATCTTTCCACGGCTCGCAAGGGCGGCCACCAGGGATGGGGCCAGCATCCTGGTCAACATCACCAATGATGCGTGGTATGGAGACACAGGAGCTCCCTATCAGCACATGGAAATGTCGATCTGGAGGGCTGTGGAGTGTCGCGTTCCTCTCGTGAGAGCTGCCAATACGGGTGTGAGCGTCATAGTGGACGCAAAAGGCCGGATTTTGGAAAGAATGCCTCTCAACGAGACAGGACAAATGGTCGCGGAGATCCAACCCTTGCACAAGGAAACCCTCTATGAAAGATGGGGAGATTTTTTTGCCTGGTTCTGTGGTCTCACCGGTCTGGGTGGTGTACTATATGCCAAACGAAGATCAGCAAACATCTCATGAAAAAAAAGGAGGAAAAAGCATGTCCATTGATCCCACTCAGTTGAAATCCAATCTGAAAGAACTCCAGCAACGATTTGAATTCATTGGAGGGTATCTTTGACCTGGATGTCAAAGAAAAGCGTCTTTCGGAACTGGAGCACATTCTGACGCAGCCGGGCTTCTGGGATAAGCCCGAAGAAAGCAAGGTCATACTCAAGGAGCGATCCGATATTGACCAGCTCCTTCAGACCATATCAGCCCTTTCCGAAGCCATTGCGGACTGTGCGCTGCTTCTGGAAATGGCCCTGGAGGAGAATGACGAGGAAGCTCTCCGTGAGGTGGATGAAAAAGTCCGGCAATTGCAGGGAGAGTTGCGAACTCTCGAGATGGGACATCTCCTGAGCGATGAAAACGACGATAAAACCGCCATCGTGAGCATCAATGCAGGGGCAGGAGGAACAGAGGCTCAGGATTGGGCCGAAATGCTGCTTCGCATGTATCTTCGCTGGGCGGAAAAACGGCACTTCAAGGTTCGCATGCTGGATATGCTGGAGGGGGAGGAGGCCGGTATCAAAAACTGTACCTTCACCCTGGAAGGTCCTCAAGCCTATGGACTGATGAAGTCCGAGTCGGGCATTCATCGGTTGGTCCGCATCTCCCCTTTTGATGCCAGTGGGCGAAGACACACTTCTTTTGCAGCCGTGTTTGTCTATCCCGAAGTGGATGACAGAATCGAGATCGACGTGAAGACCTCCGACTTGCGCGTCGACACTTTCCGGGCCAGCGGCGCCGGCGGACAGCATGTGAACAAGACCAGTTCAGCAGTTCGGATCACTCACATGCCCACGGGAATTGTGGTTCAGTGTCAGAATGAAAAGTCACAACACCGCAATCGCGATATGGCCATGAAGATCCTGAAAGCCCGCCTGTACGAACGGGAAAGAAAGGCACAGGAAGAAAAGCTGCAGGAAGTCCATGACAATCTTGAAGACATTGCCTGGGGCAACCAAATCCGCTCTTACGTCATGCAGCCGTATCGTCTGATCAAAGACCACAGAACGGGAACGGAAAAGGGCAATGTGGATGCGGTTCTTGACGGGGATCTGGACGAATTCATGGAATCGTATCTGATGAACCTGATGAATGAAAAATCCCGTGCCGCTTCTGCGTGAACCCTTCCCGCCCGAAAGGGCCTCTGCAGGCTTCCCCTGCTTCACAACTGACGGGGAAGCACGCTAACCTGAGCAGGAAAATTTCTGATTTTGATCAGCCATGAGATAACCCCCCTGTGGGGCTCATGGCTTTTTTCTTTTTTGGCAACCGCACAAAACCTGATGCTACAATTTTGTTACTCTTTTGAGTTGCCTTTCCTTCGATCTACAATCTTGTATCGTGGCACCAGCACGCCTCCCCAATGGATCCCACCACGGTGAATCAAATGATTCACGAATAAAGTCAATGCATTAAAGCTTTCCCGAAAGACCCCTGTTCGAATCTGGCACGCCTCTTGACTATAAAACAGCGAAACCACGCGATGGTTTATGGGCCCCCAAGTGTAGCTGCAAAAAACTTTCGCACCGCTGAACAGGTCAGGTGCTCACACTCAGAAGGAGAGTTCTCATGGTCAAGATCGAAGCCATCATCAAGCCTTTTAAGCTGGAAGCTGTCCAGGAGGCGCTGGTTTCAGAAGGAATCCACGGCATGACCCTAAGTGAAGTGAAAGGTTTTGGCAGGCAGAAAGGCCATAAGGAGATTTACCGTGGAGCCGAGTACGAAGTGAACTTTGTGCCCAAACTTTTGCTCATGCTCGTTGTGGATGAAAACCACGTTGAAAAGGTGGTCAGCGCCATACAGAAAGCGGCCAACACGGGGAAAATCGGCGACGGGAAGATTTTTGTCTCACGCATTGAAGAGGCCATGCGCATTCGAACTCAGGAAACCGGTACGGATGCTCTTTGAGAAGGACCAAAGCCGTCAAAGTAGCGCCTGGATGCGCGCGTTTGCTCATGAGGAGAAGCAAAATGTTCAGAGAAATCATTGACTATCCATTCGCAGGAAGATCGCATCACTTGACTCATCATTATTCAAAAATGCTGCTCATCGTGGGGACACTCTTTCTGCTGGCACTGGGGACGGCAGGTTTTGCCTGGGCGGAAGAACCCGCAGCTGCCATAGATTCCGGAGACACGGCCTGGGTGCTCATCTCCACAGCGCTGGTCATGCTCATGACCCCGGGCCTGGCTCTATTTTATGCGGGCATGGTGCGCAAAAAAAATGTTTTGAGCACTTACATGTATTGTTTCATCGCCTTCGGGGTGGTGGGGTTGCAGTGGCTCATCGTCGGGTACTCTTTTTCTTTCAGCGAAGGAAACACCTTCATCGGCGATTTCAGTTATTTTTTTCTCAAGGGAATCACACACGAGTCCGTAAGCGACACCATTCCAACGTATGTTTTCGTCATGTTTCAGGGAACATTTGCCATCCTCACGGCGGCCCTCATCAGCGGAGCCATCGTGGAACGCATGAAATTCAGTGCTTATGTGCTTTTCATTCTTTTGTGGACGACCCTTGTGTACGACCCTGTGGCTCATTGGGTATGGGGTGGAGGCTGGATTGAAGAGACAGGCGCTCTGGACTTCGCAGGAGGCACGGTGGTGCACCTTTCTTCGGGGGCATCCGCCCTCGCAATGGCCATGCTGCTTCGTAAACGTATGGGATATCCCGGAGAGACTTTCGTTCCTCACAACCTCACCATGACTCTTCTGGGCGTTGCACTTCTCTGGTTTGGCTGGTTCGGCTTCAATGCGGGCAGTGCTCTCGCCGCCGACTCCATCGCTGGCCTCGCCCTGGCCACCACACTCATTGCCTCCAGTGCCGCAGCCCTGTCATGGAGCCTTATGGAATGGGCGGTCCACGGAAAACCCAGCGCACTGGGTCTGGGTTCCGGCGCCATCTCGGGACTCGTGGTCATCACACCCGCTGCAGGCTTCGTCACTCCCGAATGGGCCATGGTTCTGGGTTTGTCCGCAGGGGTGGTCTGCTACTATGGCATTCGCATCAAAATGAAGCTGAAGTTCGACGATTCCCTCGATGTGGTGGGCATTCACGGAGTTGGGGGTGCCTGGGGAGCCATCGGAACGGGTGTCTTTGCAACTGTCGGTGGAGCGGGTCTGGTGGCAGGCGTGCCCGGCCTGGTTCTCATTCAGCTCATAGGAGTCGTGGTGGTGGCCGTGTACGCTTTCGTGGTCACCTACCTCATTGGCTTCTTTCTGGAAAAAACCATTGGTCTGAGAGTGGATGAAGATCAGGAAGAGGCAGGGCTCGACCGGGAACAGCACGGGGAAGTGGGCTACACTCTCTAGGGCACTCCATCCAACTGTTGGGCAGATTGATCTCCTTCACTACCCCATGCCCCTCCTGTTTCAGGGAGGGGCATGGGGATTTTTTTCCACATCATGAACCTTTTCAACTCATGTGCCGACGACACGTGCTCAGGCAGCCATGAACCGGAAAGGAAAAAAAATTGAGGAACATCCCCGGAAGCCCGGATCTGAAAACATTTTCAGTGTCACCGCTCACGCAAGCTGGACCCGAAGAATGTCTTCCCGAGGGTTGATACGCTCCACCTGCACTTTGATCATGCCGCCCCGTTGCAGTTCCATCCCTTCCTGAACGGGAAGATTGGTTTCCATGAGATAGTCCACCAGAAGCAGGTGTGCGAATCGCCCGTTCTGATCCAGCACCAGAGCGTTGAGGGATTGAACATCCTCCTGCTCCATGTGTTTGAGCATCCAGTAGCGCGTCCATTTTCTCTGCATGGAAAAAATCCTGGACTGAACAGTTCCCAGTTGAATGATGATCTGCTTGAGTTCTTCTTCGCTATAGGGGCACGCCTCCTGCCTCAGAGCGGATTTCAGCTGCCTTTGGACAATGAGATCGGCATAGCGCCGTATGGGGGAGGTCACGGTGGTGTAGTGCTGTATTCCCAGGCTGCAATGGGCGCGGGGCTGTGTGTCCAGCTCCGCTCTCGCGAAAAGTCTTCGCTGACGGTAGAAATGAAAGATTTCGTGATCACTGTGCACAAAATCCCTCTCAGGCCGGCACTCATCCTGGCCCCGGTAGAGGGAGGGAATGCCCAGTTCGGCGAGGTATGCGGCAGCCAGGCTGTTGGCCGCGATCATCCATTCGGAAACGGTCAACTGACTCGGCGTCTCCTTCTCATGGCGTGAAAGCTGGATCATGCCCGAAGGCAACACGCGCACCTGAATTTCGGGCAGGGGAAGATTGATGGCACCCCTGGCTTTCCGCTTTTCCCGCTGCACCAACGCCAGGCGGTGCAGCCATTGCAATGAGGGGGTTTCACGGATTCTTTCATTCACCTGGTCATACGTGAGCCTCTCTTTGATGTGTATGACACTCTGGCAAATCTCGTGTTCCAGGAGGTTTCCCTCATGGTCCACCTGCATCAGAAAGCTTATGGCCAAGCGGTCCACACCTGAATGAAGGCTGCAAATGCCCTCGGAAAGAGGCGTCGGCAGCATGGGTATTTTGGCGTCGGGAAGGTAGATGGAGGTGGTTCTGCTCTGAGCTTCTTCATCCAGGACATCCCCTTTGGCCACGTATTCTGCTGCATCGGCAATATGGACGCCGATTTCGTAGCGACCATCATTCAAAGGACGGATGCTCAATGCATCGTCCAGGTCCCGGGTTTGAGCACTGTCGATGGTCATGGCATGGAGATCCCGAAGATCGCGGCGATGAGCAGGCTGTGCAGCCGCGTCCGGGGGCTTGGAGCTCAGTTCAAGGGCCTTTGCCTTCAACCGCTCCGGAAAGTCGCTGGAGATGTCCAGGGAGTGCAGCAGCAGGTTTTCGTCCTCATCCCAGACTCCCAGGCGGACCAGGATTCTGAAAGCCGATTGCTGCAAGGGAGGAATGTTTGCCTTTTTGAAAATTTCCTTGAGGTAGGAATAGGATGGAGCTTCCTGACCATGAAGACAAAATTGTTGAAGATTCTCTATGAGGTCCCTGTGGGCCTCGTCGACTCTCCCCGTTTTGGTTTTTCGGGTCCAAATGGTCTGCAGCCAGCGTGAACTCTCCTCTATTCGAGCGGCTTTTTCCTCCTCCCGCTGAATCTCGTCCTTTCTCTGCTGCACTTTTTCGAGGGATCGCGGATAAAAATTCCCTTCCTTGTGCTGAAAAAAGAGTCGGTCGGCCAGCAAAGACCTTTGGGTCGCGGCCACATGATCTTCCGTGATGGCATCACTGAACATGAACTCGGCACATTCCTGCGCGCTGAAGCCCTCTTCCTGCCCCTCCAGGAGAGACCACAGTTCCTCCACATCGGCGCGTTCCATGAGGTTTTTTCTCGCCAGGTCAATGGAATGCAACCTGTGGACCATTTCATCCCTGGTCATTGTGCCCACTTCCAGGAGGGGTCCCGTGGCGTGGAGCACACGGCTCCCGGCCAGATTGATTTCACGGTTGTTCATGGACAAAACGGTCAGCCTTTGACCTTTCACCGCAAGACATGCACCCACCGTGATTTCTTTGGCGTCAAAAAATTCCAGCACGCTCCCCGCCCCAAGATTCTGCACGTTCTGGCGGCTCATGGCCTCCCTCCGAAACGCGCGTAGCCTTTCATTTCCTCAACATAGGCCAAAACGCCCCTGGTGATGGCTGAAGCCAGTTCTTCCTGGAACCTGTCATCCTTCAATCTTTTTTCCTCTCTTTCATTGGTGATGAATCCCGCTTCGATGAGTATGCTGGGCATTTCCGCCCCCAGGAGCACATAGAAGGGAGCCTGCTTCACACCGCGGTCGTTGATGTCCCCATAAGTTGAATTCAGCCGGGAAATCATGTTTTTTTGAACGGCGTGGGCGAGTCTTGTGGATTCATCGAGTTTGGTGTTGAGCATGAGGCCTTGCAGAATGTTTTCCAGGTCGCTGATCTTTCGGGTGGAGGTTGCATTTTCCATGGCGGCAACTCTGGCAGCTTCCTGGTCTGTGGCAAAATTCAAAAAATAGGTTTCTATTCCGGACACTTCTCTGTTTCGATGTGCATTGGTGTGAATGGAAATGAACAGGTCAGCCCTCTTGGCGTTGGCCAGGGCGGTGCGTTCCTCCAAAGTGAGGAAACGATCGTCGTTTCGGGTGAGCAGGACCTTCATGTCCGTTTCTTTTTCCAGCGCATTTTTTAGCCGTTGAGCAAGGGAAAGAACGATGTCTTTTTCAAAAATGCCATTTGAACTGATGGCGCCCTTGTCTCTGCCCCCATGTCCCGGATCGATGACGATGCGTTCCACCCTCAGAGCCAGTTGAGCCGTGAGGTCTGCCAGGGCAGATTTGGAAGGAGCAGAAGGCTGGGTCGCCGTCCTGGTGGCCGGCTGTTTTCTGGTCCCGGTTCCTCTCACGTCCACAATGATTCGAAAGGGGTCTGACATGGAAAAAACTCTGTAACGCTCGATGGCCTGAGCGTCCAGCGTGACACGTGTGGTGGATTTGCCCCGCTTTTCCAGGCGCACCTCCTCCAAAAAGGAATCCTTGACGGCGATGGGGCTCCTTATGGCTGCATCCACGGAACAATTGGCCAAATCCAGGTGTATTCTGGGGTGCTGCCTTTTCTGAGGATTGCCCGGAACGGCCGTTTCCTGAAAAGGGACAGGAAAATCCGTATAGATGGCGACACGCGTGTACTCTTCTCCGCTCCAGTGCCGAATGTCCGTGATGCGGGGAAGGGGGGGCTGCGCTTCCATACGTGCCGTGGCTGAGTCACGCCATGGGGCGGGACCCGTTTCTCCTTTTGAAGCTCCCCGGGAAGCCTGTCCATGGTTTTGAAGGTGAGGGTACAGCCTCTCCAGCTCCGCCAGTCTTTGCCTCGCTCTCTGCACCATGTTCCCGGAGGGATGAAGGTACTCCACCTTGCTCAGCTCTTCATGGGCCAGGTCTGGATCGAAACGGAGATGAAGAACCCCGATGAGGTACTGGGCGTCATCGGCCAGCGTGCTTTCGGGGTAGCGGGATGTGACGTAACGATAGTTTTCCAGGGCAAGGTTCAAATGGGTTCGAGAGTGATTGAGATCGTACATGCGGTGGTGGCATTGAGCCAGAAGAAAATAGGCGCGATCGAGGGTGCTGCCCGCATTGTCCCTTTGAATGTGATTCCTGATTCTGTGACTCAGCTGCTCCAGGGAAAGCTTCTGTTCATTGAGCTGGGGATTTTCCAGAATTTGGCGAAATTCCCGGGATAGACTCTGGTAGTGATGTTCCAGCGATGCCGCCTCAGCCTGAAGGACATTTCCGAGAGGACTGAAGAGCAAAAAAAGGGAAGCTGTCAAAAAAAAGCGGATAAAAAGCATTTGGTTGACTTTCGCTCAACAATTCAAGCGCTGAGGGCTGCTTGCTCATGGATTCTTTGGATTCTTCGAAAGTTGACCTCTCCCACACTCAAGATCCATCCTCCTTTTCCCGGATTTGTTCCTGAAGGGCGTAAAGAGTTTTGAGAGCCACCATGGGGGGCATATGATCCAGGTCCAGATTTAAGATTTGCTCCTTGATCCAAAGAAGGGACGGGGAGAAAAGGCTCAACTGAAGGGCTGCCTCTTTCCCCTTGCGTGGTGATCCGGTCTTTTGTTTTTTCATGGCCGGTGAGATTCTGGCCATCTCTCCCTTTTCCAGTTGTGTGAGAATCTCCTGAGCCCTGGAGATGATCTCCTGAGGAATCCCCGCGAGCTGGGCCACCTGTATGCCATAACTTCGACTGGATCCCCCCGGGATCAGTTTGTGGAAAAAAATGATTTCATTTTTCCATTCTTTGATGGCCACGTTGTAATTCTTAACCCGCGGACGACTGAGGGCCAAGTCGGTCAGTTCATGATAATGTGTGGCAAAAAGAGTTTTTATACCAGTTGCCTTGTGATCGTGCAAATGTTCCGCTACGGCCCAGGCAATGCTCAAGCCGTCGAAAGTGCTTGTCCCTCTGCCGATTTCATCGAGTATGACCAGGCTCGAGGATGTGGCCTGGTGGAGAATGTGTGCCGCCTCCTGCATTTCGACCATGAAAGTGGAGCGCCCTCTGGCCAGATCATCGGAAGCGCCCACACGGGTGAAAATACGGTCCACCAGACCGATTTCAGCTTCTGAGGCGGGAACGAAGCCACCCACCTGGGCCATGAGAACAATGAGTGCGGCCTGGCGCAGAATGGTGGATTTGCCGGCCATGTTGGGCCCGGTGATGATGAGGACCTGCTGACTTTCGTGATCCAGGTCCAGGTCATTGGGAACGAACTCTCCCTGTTTGAGAAAGTGTTCGATCACCGGATGACGGCCTTCCTTGATGTGAAGGGAGTCACCGTTGGTGAGGCGGGGCTGGCAGTAGCCATTCCTGGATGCCGGGAGAGCAAGACCCGTGAGACAATCCACAATGGCCACCCGCTCCGCCATATCCTGAAGGCGCCCGCAATGGCCTCCGACCCATTCCTGCAATTTCACAAAAAGGGAATGCTCCAGTTCCAGTCTCTTCTCATCGGCTTCCAGAACCTGGGATTCAAACTCTTTGAGTTCATCGGTGATGAAGCGTTCTGCATTGACCAGGGTCTGTTTTCGCTCATAATGGCCGGGCACCGAATGGAGATGGGCCTTTGACACCTCAATGTAGTAACCGAAAACCTTGTTGTAACGGACTTTGAGCGACCCGATGCCCGTGTCTCTGCGCTGGCCGCTTTCATAATCGGCCATCCAGTCCTTGGCGTTGCGGCTCAGGTGGATGGCGTGGTCCAGTTCAGGGTCCACGCCCGTTTCTATGATCCCTCCTCCACTCATGGTGGCAGGGGGGGGATCCACGAGGACCCTTTCAATCTCCTGGGCCACATCTTTGAGGTCGTCCCACTCCCTGGCGAGAGTGCTCAAAATCTCAGTGTTGCATCCCTGCAGCGCTTCACGAATGTGCGGCAGAATCTGCAGCGATTTCTTGAGGGAGACAAGGTCTCTCGCGTTGGAGTTTGCCGTTGTGTTGCGGGCATTGAGTCTTTCCATGTCCTGAACATCACCGAGGTGTTCCATGATTTCCATTCGAAGGTCTGTGCGGGCCACCAGCTCGGCCACTCCCTCCTGGCGCATGAGTATGGCCTGAATCTCCAGAAGCGGATAGCGAAGCCACTGCTGAAACCTGCGTCCTCCCATGGCCGTTCGGGTCTCATCCAGCTGGGCCAGCAGGGAACCTTTTTTTCCGGGAAAGCTGGCCGATTCAAAAATTTCCAGGTTTCTCACGGTGGCCTCGTCAAGAACCATATGGTCTGAACGACGGTAGGGAAGGATTTTTCGAATGTGGCTGCAGGTGTCAAAGAGATTGGCCTCGGCATATTGAAGGATGGCCCCCGCCGCCTCTATGCCCTGTTCCCACTGGTCGATGCCAAAGCCCTCCAGGGAATGGACCTTGAAATGTTCGCAAAGCCTTTCCCTGGCCCTGTCCAAATGGAAGCTTTCCGTGTCCAGACGGGTCACGGAAAGGGAATCTCTTCCTTGAAGATGGGAAAGCCAGGGAGGGTTTTCATTGTCAGGCAGAAGAATTTCACGGGGAGAAACGCGCAGGAGTTCCTCCAAAAGCTGTTCCTGAGAATCCATCTGGACGATTTTGAATTCGGCTGTGGACACATCCAGGTAGGCCAGGCCGTGCATGGAATTTTTGACGTTTCGGGACACGGCCGCCAGGTAATTGGGGTTTTTGGCGGAGAGATTCCTGCTGTCCAGAATGAGGCCGGGAGTGATGATGCGGGTGACCTCACGTTTGACCAGCCCTTTGGAGGTTCTGGGATCTTCGACCTGATCGCACACGGCCACCTTTTTTCCCGCAGCCACCAGCCTGGCCATATAATTTTCGGCGGCGTGGTAAGGCACACCGCACATGGGAATGGGCTCTTCGGCATTTTTGTCACGGGAGGTGAGTGCAATCTCGAGAATTCGCGCCGCTTCCACGGCATCTTCCATGAAAAGCTCGTAGAAATCCCCCATGCGGTACATGAGAAGTGCGTCCCTGTGCTCCTCTTTGATCTTGAGATACTGCTGCATCATGGGGGTTGTTCTGGACATGGTGCGAAAAGATCCTCTCCTGGAAAAACAACGAATGCTGAACGAGAGCGGCCTTTGAAAGCTGGCGCAAAAAAACAAAGTGAATTTTTATCCACTGTCACCTTGAAGATCAAGGAATAGTTTGCCGCGCAGGCTTGACCCGCTGCACAAAAAAATCGGCACGGCCATTGGCCATTTTCTCTGTACCGATTAGATTCACTGGGTGGTTTGCGGGGAGCACACCCATTTGAATGGGTCACCTGATTTTTTTCAATCATGCAGTTTTCGGGGGACTGTCCATTGGCGCACAATGACTTCATAAGGCTTCGGGGCGTGACACAGCATAATCTCAAAGGGATTGACCTGGACATTCCTCTCTATAAGCTCATCGCCGTGAGCGGCGTCAGCGGATCGGGGAAATCAAGCCTTGCACTGCACACTCTTTACGCGGAAGGCCAAAGGCGGTATGTGGAGACTTTTTCCCCCTACGCACGGCAATTTCTGGAAAGAATGGATCCTCCTCACGCGGAACTCATCGAGGGCATACCCCCCAGTATCGCCATTGAATCGAGCACTTCCGTTCGCAGCTCCCGGTCCACGGTGGGGACGATCACGGAAATCAACGACTATTTGAAGCTCCTTTTCGCCCGCCTGGCCATTCCCCACTGCCCTCACTGCGGTCGGGCAATTGTCGAAGACACGCCTCAGAGCGTTCTTCAAGACATGGCACAGAATCTGGAGGAAGGAAGCAGGGTTCTGGTCACCTTTCCCTTTATTCCTCAGGACCCGGACCAATGGCCTGTCCGGCTCATGGCTCAGGGATTTCTTCGCATATTCAGTGAAGGGAAGGTTGTGGATCTGGAAGACCTGGACTCCAGGTCGTTGCGCTCTCTGAAGGACCATGAGGTGCTGGTCGTGGTGGACCGCATTTCCTGGGGCCGTGCTTCGGTTCAGCGGGTGACCGATTCCATTCAGACAGCGTTCCTCACAGGCAAAGGCAAAATGGCCGTGGTGGTGCTTCCCGGCAAGGTCATTCCCTTCACCCAGGATCTGACCTGCCCCCGCTGCGCCGCCTCTGAACCTCTCTCCCCTGCCACACCCAACCTCTTTTCTTTCAACAGCCCCCTGGGAGCCTGCGCCCGATGCCGTGGCTTTGGCAGAACCATCGGCGTGGACATGGATCTCGTCATTCCCGATCCCCGCCTTTCTCTTCGGGAGGGGGCCATCAAACCCTGGTCCCCTGATCGACCAGAATTTGATGATCTTCTGAGTTTTTGCGCTTCCCGGTCGATTCCCGTGGACGTACCTTTCCAGGACCTTTCCCAAAAACAAAAAGATGAAATCATTCAGGGAAATGAAAAATTTTATGGTGTTCAGGGTTTTTTTCAATGGTTGGAGAGCAAGACCTACAAGATGCATGTGCGCGTTTTTCTGTCGCGCTACCGGGCCTATACTCCATGCCCAGCCTGCGGTGGCTCCCGTTATCAACCAACGACCCTCCTGTACCGTTTCAGAGGTGCCAATCTGGCGGAAATCTGTTCCTGGCCCGTGAAGGAAACCCTCGCTTTTTTTTCAGACCCATGGTCTGAACCGGAACAGAATGGTGCTGCAACCCTGCTGCTTTCGGAAATCACCCGGCGCTTGAACTTCCTCTGTTCCGTGGGCCTCGAATACCTCACCCTGGACCGCCAGTCCCGTACCCTGTCGGGAGGCGAAGTGCAAAGGGTTCACCTGACGAAAGCTCTCGGCTCAGCCCTGGTGAACGTGCTCTACGTCCTCGACGAACCCAGTGTGGGGTTGCATCCCAGGGACCAGGAGCGTCTCATGAGTCAGCTGCAAAACCTGGTGGAACTGGGGAACACGGTGGTTGTGGTGGAACACGATCCGGGCATGATCCGTTTTTCCCAGGAAGTGATCGACATGGGCCCTGCAGGCGGTGACCAGGGGGGGCGTGTCGTTTTTCAGGGCCCCCCCCAGGAACTGGAACATTTTCCGGAAAGCCTGACGGGTGAATACCTCTCGGGACGCTACTCCGTGTCATCTTCTCATGAAAGGCGTGAACCCTGCTGGGAGCGAAGCCTGCGTCTGAAAAACGCCCGGGAGAACAATCTCAAAAATCTCACGGTCCAATTTCCCCTGGGCCTGGTCACGGGCATTTGCGGGGTCTCCGGTTCAGGAAAAAGCACCCTCATGGAAAAGACCCTTTATGGCCAGTACCTGAAAAGCAAAGGACGGCCCAGGGAGACTCCAGGCCTTGCGGATGGCCTTGAAGGGCTGCACCACATCGATGAAATGCTCCTGGTGGATCAGCAGCCCATAGGGCGCACACCCCGTGCCAACCTGCTCACCTACACCAAGGCCATGGACTCCATACGCAGAATCTTTGCTTCCCTGCCGGAATCCGCCGCTCGGGGTTTCTCCCTCGCTCATTTTTCCTTCAATGTTCCCGGAGGCCGCTGTGAACTCTGCAAAGGGGAGGGGTACGAAAGAATTGAAATGCAGTTTCTGGCGGATGTGCACGTGCGCTGTTCCCAGTGCAAAGGGAGAAGGTTCAGGGATGAAATCCTTGACATTCGGGCAAAGGGCCTTTCCATCAGCGACGTCCTGGAATGCACCGCCCGCGACTTGATGGACCGGTTTGCAGAACATGAAGCCTTGATCAAGGCCCTGGACCCCATCATGGCCATGGGGCTCGACCATCTGCAGCTGGGGCAGCCTTTGAGCACCCTGTCAGGGGGTGAGGCTCAGCGCTTGAAGCTCATCCAGCATCTCAAGCCCTCATCGGGGTCATTGAGAGGGAAGGCCGGCCACAAGGGTCACAAGGTCTTTCTTTTGGATGAACCCACCACGGGCTTGCATCCTCACGATCTGCAGAAGCTCCTCGATGTTTTGCAGCAGCTGGTCACTTTTGGAAACACGGTTTTGGTGGTGGAACACAATGTGGACCTCCTTGCGGCCTGTGACTGGCTTTTGGAACTTGGCCCCGGGGGAGGTGCCCAGGGGGGGAACCTGGTGTGCCAGGGACCTCCTGAGGTGGCGGCCCGTGCGGATGGGAGTCCAACCGGTTCGTTTCTCAGGACAAAACTGAATCCAGGAAACCCTTCGTCAAAAGATGGATCCCCGAAACTTTTTGAGTCCCGGAATGTGAAGATGGACGGCACCGCGGGCGGCACGCGGTTTCCGCCGTTTTCAGAGAGCCAGGTTTCCGGTTTTTCACCAGAGGAAAAAGTGGCCGGCCAGTCAAACCGGTCCATTCTGGTGCGCGGTGCCCGCGAGCATAACTTGAAAATTCAGGAAACGGAACTCCCCAGAAACCAGATGACCGTGCTCACGGGACTCAGTGGCTCGGGGAAATCCACCCTGGCCTTTGATGTGCTTTTTGCGGAAGGGCAGAGGCGTTATCTGGAATGCCTTTCCACCTATGTGCGGCAGTATTTCCGCATTCTGGAAAAACCAGACGTGGACCAGGTGTTGGGACTTCCTCCCACCGTGGCCATCGAACAGCGCACCAGCCAACTCACCCGCAGGTCTACAGTGGGAACCATCACGGAAATCTATCACTTTCTGAGGCTGCTTTTTGCAAAGCTTGGAAAACAAGAATGTCCGCAGTGTCACCGTGAACTGGAGGCTCTCTCCTTCGATCGTATTCTGGACATTGCTGGGCGGGAACTGAAAAAGAAAGACACGGCCGTGTATGCTCCCCTTGTTCTCGGACGAAAGGGAATCTATCGGGATTTGTTTCAAAAGCTTTTGCGGATGGGATTTGAAAGGGTTCACGTGGACGGTCAGGACCTCCCTCTGGACCCCATCCCATCACTGGCTCGTCATCGGGAACACCACATCGATGTGCTCATCATGCCTTCCAAATCTGCCAAGGTTCACGGAGTCAGGCTTCGAACGCTTATGGAAAAGGCCCTTGCCCTGGGGGGAGGCTCCATCGTGATCAGGAGGGGAGACGAGGAGCGACTCCTGAGCAAACATCTTTATTGCGTCCATTGCCACAAGGGGCTGGCGCCCCTTGATCCGAGGCTGTTCTCCTTCAACAGCCGACATGGAGCCTGTCCCGCCTGTGAGGGAATGGGATGGAGCAGAAAACTGGATACGGAGCGCCTGATCGGTCCCCATGATGTGCCCCTGGAAGAGGGACTTTTGAGGTTTCTCCGTGCGAATGTCTGGCGTGAAAAGTTTCAGCAGCCAGGAAAGCGGCTGGAAAAGCAGTGGTCAGAGCTGTTGGGCATCGATTTTCGATCATCTTTTCAAGACCTGTCCCCGGACCAGCGGTCCAAAATGATCCATGGCATCAGGGGCAAATCGGCCGGTTTGCTGTCCATTCTCAATGAAGCGGCGCAGGACTTCAGCATGGGAAAGGTGCTGGAACCTTATCAGCACCCCATGCCCTGTTCCGCCTGCGGAGGGGAAAGGCTCAATGAGCAGGCCAGATCCGTCTGTTTCAAAGGCCTGACCATCGGCTCCATGGCACGATGCAGCGTGAGGGAAATCCTGCACATGTGGAAGGAGTGGACCTTCGGGAAACATGAAAAACCCATTGCTTTTCCCATCAAACGGGAAATCACCGAGCGACTCCAGTTCCTTGAGCACGTGGGTCTGGATTACCTTTCCCTGGACCGGTCCGGGGACACCCTTTCAGGGGGTGAAGCTCAAAGGATACGCCTCGCTGCCCAATTGGGCTCAAACCTCAAAGGGATCTGCTATATCCTCGATGAACCCACCATCGGTCTGCACCCCACGGACAATAAAAAGCTTTTGGACAGCCTGGAAAAACTGAAAGACAAAGGAAACACCGTCATTATCGTGGAGCATGACGCCGACACCATGAAACGTGCGGACGTGCTCCTGGAACTGGGGCCCGGGGCGGGAAATGCGGGAGGCGAAGTCACCGCCAGGGGCACCTTCTCGCAGTTGTGTGCCAGAAACGAAACCCTCACAGGCAAATGGTTCGGTACCCGGGCGAATCCTTTGCTGGAACCATCCCGGCGAATAGAACCCGGCCGTTTCGGCTGGCTGGAACTGATGGGTGCCAATGTCAGGAACCTCAAGAATCTCCATGTTCGAATACCCCTGGGAACCATCACGTGCGTGACGGGTGTCTCGGGCGCCGGTAAGAGCACCCTGGTTCACCGGGTGATTTATCATGGACTCATGGCCCGATTGGGCCGGCGACAGGCGGATATGGATTTCGCCGTGAAAGAAATCCGGGGGCATGAGTCCCTCAGGCGTGTGCTGGAAGTGGATCACAATCCCATTGGGCGCACTCCGCGATCCATTCCCGCCACCTATGTGGGCATCTGGGACGAAATTCGAAAGCTCTTCGCCATGCATCCCCAGTCCAGGGAGCGGGGGTTTACGGCGAGCCGTTTTTCTTTCAATGTAAAAGGAGGGCGCTGTGAAGAGTGCAAAGGACAGGGGCAGGCACGTGTGGAAATGAACTTTCTTCCCGAGGTGTATGTTCCCTGCCACACCTGCGGAGGAGCCCGCTTCAACGAAGAAACCCTTTCGGTGCGCTACAGGGACAAGAATATCTCCCAGGTACTGCAGATGACCATGGAGGAAGGGAGCCGCTTTTTTGAACCCTATGGGAGAATAGCGCACCCTTTGAAAGTCCTGACTCAACTGGGGCTGGGGTATGTGACCCTGGGACAGGCCAGCCCGACCCTGTCCGGAGGAGAGGCTCAAAGGATCAAGCTGGCGGGGGAACTGGGAAACAGCCGGCATGCCACCCTTTACATTCTGGACGAACCGAGCACGGGATTGCACCGGGCCGATGTGAAGCGTCTTCTGGATGTGTTGCGCCATCTGAGGGACCAGGGACACACCATCCTGGTGATCGAGCACAACATGGATCTGGTTTGGGCGTGCGATCATGTTTTGGACATGGGACCGGGAAGTGGAGAAGAGGGGGGACGAGTTGTGGCGCAGGGGCCGCCTCAGGAAATTGTCCGTTTTTCGAACGAATCAGCGACGGCAAAAGCCTTGCTGCCCTATGCGGCGAAAGAAACAAAGGGTTGTTGCGAAGATTTTGACCAGACTGGAGCGGCGACAGATGTTTCCGGAACGTTCTGAAGCCCTGAAAAATCCTTGGCCGTGCACCCTCTGTTGAACCCGCTGGAAAAAAGACCGCTCACCTCCCGGTGACTGATTAGAGTAAACCACGACACAGCCGGTGATACTTACCGCTGCTTCCTTCCGGACCTGACGGGGTTTGTATTCGACTGTTGCGCGGTGTCCAATCGACACCGGGATTAGAAACGGCCCATCCAGCCAGAGTCCGCCAGAGGGGATTCAGCCTCGCTGAGCGGATTTCGAGTGACAGGGCACCGCTAACTCCCCGCCTAGCACGACCAAGGTTGAATGAATCTTGATGGTGTTCAGCTTTTAACATTCCTGTATAAGAATTGCAAATCCTATCCAAATGACTTTTTGGAACACAAGGAGATGATTAAAAACTTCATGACGAGCCCCGGTATTCACTTTGTTTCCGGGCACACATTCGATTCAAGATAAAGAAAGGATAAAGATCGATGGAAAACTGCAGCAAATGCGGTGGTACCGTAGAAGCCGATGAACTTCGCACTCACCATGGAAAAGCACTGTGCGAAGACTGTTACCTGGATCTCGTCTTTCAGCCCAAAACCTGCGACCCCTGGTCTGTGCACAGCGCCAAGTCCCTGGAAAAACATGGAACCACCGTTTTGCCCCTCACGGATCGCCAGCAAAGACTGCTGGGCCTTCTCAAGGAAACAGGAGGAATGAGGCCTGATGAACTGGCCCTTCGACTGGACATTTCCAGCGACGAACTGGAGCGGGAAATCGCCGCCCTGCGCCACATGGAAAAGGTGAGGGGAGAACTGAGGGAGGGAACCAAATACATACGGCTTTGGTGAGAGAGGCCGGGTTGAGGAGTTTTCAAGCCGAAGGGAAGGGGAGTGAGCTTGACACAAAAAAACCTTTTGAAGCCCTTGGAACCCAGAAACGTTCACTTGCTGGCAGCTTTGCCCCAGGAGTACAGAGCTTTTCAAAAGCTTTTTCATCCCCGCTGGCTTCAGCGCCACAAAGAGCCCTTTCGGCAATTTCACTGCCGCAAGGGACGCCGTGACTTCTACCTCACGGAAACGGGCATGGGGCATGGAGCCATTGGCCGTGCCCTTCAATGGATACTGTCGGGCACTCCCCGCCCGGAATTTATCGTTTCATTCGGATATGGGGGAAGCCTCTCTGCCCAGTTGCAGGTGGGGGATGTGTGTCTTGTGGAGCGTGTGAGAGTTTTTGAGCCATTGGGCGAATTCTCACGGGAATTCCATGCAGACCCTGACATGAAGCATTCCCTGGAGAAAAGCCAGGCCCTGCAGCCACATGGAGTGAAAGCGTGCTCCCTGGTCACCGTGAAAGGTCTGACGCCCAAAAACCTTCTTTCTGCCCTGTGCCAGGAGGAACATGCCCCGATGGCTGTGGACATGGAGAGTTTTCATGTGTCTGAAGCCGCCCATGAACATGGTCTTCCTCTTCTGATTCTGCGGGCGATCAGTGATGGTCCTGAAGATGAAATCCTGCTGGATCCCGCTTTCATTGCGGACTTTCGGGGACGTTTGTCTCCTTCGAAGGTGCTGCTTGAAGTGGCCAGAAAACCCTGCCTTGTCTCTTTTCTCGTCCAATCCTGGAAAAACTCTTTGCGGGCTTCCCGGGCTCTGGCGCTTGTGCTGACAAACTTTTTGGACAACGGTGGCACTCAAGCTCATGCATGTGAGTGGTTCAAGGGTCCTGAGCAACCGGGTCTCCGTTGAAATCTTCCGACGAAGGGAGAAGGGGAAGCAATGGTCCTTGCCCGAAAATCAGTGTTCAAGGTCCTGCAGCCTTTTTCGCAGTGTTTCGCTTTCCAGCTGAGGAAAATCTTTGAGATGGTCCCTGATGTGGCAGGCATGGAGGTTTTGCACTTTGTAGAGGGTGAAAAAACCGGCCATGAGAAAAGTGTAAAAGACGAGCAAGCAGCCCACTGCCCCCAGAAGATCTTCTCCGATATGAAAGGTGACGGCAAGATTGAAGCAGAGAACGGAAAAGTATAAAACGGGCCCCAGGAGCCGAAGGGAAGGAAGGCTTCGCAGCGTTTCACCGGGTGGGGATTCCAGTCCGGAAAAACGATCCAGTGATTGCAGGGTGGCTGTGAGGGCAAATCCCACGAGGAGCCACCCCGCAAAATTGCTCATGGGAATGCCAAAGTAAACCCCGGGATGGTGATATCCATAAATCTGCCCCAGAAACCACCGGTAGCCCTGGAGAGCGACAGGATCGGTGAGCACATCGAGAAAAACAAAGAGGAAGGAACCCAGAACGAGGGTCTGCCAGGAGCGCCTGATGGCACGGGTCTCCAGCACCAGAAAGTGTCCCCGTGCCATGCCATTGGGGCTCAAAAGGGCCACCGCCAGGGAGTAGCTGCAATAAGACAGGAACACATAGGAAAGAGAGTCCATGAAGGGGACGCCCAAAACCCAAAGTTCCCGGTCCAGAGTGTCGAGAAGGTAGTAGTAGTCCCCGTAGGGGAATCCCCAGTGGATGGACGCAAATTCCGAGGCCCAGGCGATGAAATAACCTGCTGGAATGTAGAGGAAAGTGCGCTTCCAGCCCATGTGAAATCCAGCCGCCAGCAGGTAAATGCCCAGGAAGGCAAACACATAGGGCCGCAGGATCACCGTTCCCCAGAGAAGATTCAAAAACTCAGGCATCGAGGTTCCACCGGATCATGCGCAGAAGGTCCTTTCCCGTCATCCGGCGCACCACTGTGGGCTCAAATCCGCAATGCACCATGCACTGGGCACAGCGGGGATCCTTTCCTGATACGTAGTGGTCCCAATCAGTCTTCTCCATGAGTTCCGAAAAACTTTTGTGGTGAGCGTCTGTGATGAGATAGCAGGGGGATTTCCAGCCCTGGGGATTCCGGGTTGGGTTTCCCCATGGAGTGCACTGCAAAATGCGGCTTCCCGTCAGAAAGTCCAGGTAGATGGGGTTGCTGATGATGGGAAACCGTTTGGCCCAGGTACGAATACGCCGGAACTTGTCCATGATTTCCTGCCGGGTGAGAAAGACTTCCTGGCTCACGTCCTCGTAGCTGAACCCGGGAGCGACCAGGATGCCATCCACTCCGGCCTCCGTGAGTTCCTGGAAGAGGATTTCCAGGTCGTCCACATCCGTTTCCCGGTAAACGGTGGTGTTGGTGCTCACGCGGAACCCTTCCTTTTTCGCTGCCATCAATCCTTTCAGGGCCTTTTTGAATCCACCCGGTTTGCGGATGATTTGATCATGAATTCTTTCGGAACCGTCCAGGTGAACATTCCAGGTGAAATGGGAATGGGGACGGAAACGGGGAAGGGACTCTTCCAGGAGTTGACCGTTGGTGCAGAAGTAAATGTGTTTTCCCCGTGCGAGGAGCGCTTCCACCAGAGCGGAGACCTCACCGTAGAGGAGCGGTTCTCCTCCGGTGATGGTGACCACGGGCGTTTCTGCCTCTTCCACGGAATGAAGGCACTCCTCCAGCGTCATCTCCTGGTGCAGGGTTTCATGATATTCGCGAATGCGCCCGCATCCGGAACAGGTGAGGTTACATCTGTGAGTGGGTTCCAGCATGAGCACCAGGGGAAACTGTTCTTCTCCGCGCAGTTTTTTTCCCAGAAGATAGCGTGTCATGGAAGCGTAGAGACTCAATGGAAAACGCATCGCAAAAAAACCTCGATTTGTGTATGTGAGAGGAGAAAAGGATTCAGGGGGCGTAACCATTGGCACGAAACCATGTGACAGCTTCCCCGAGGGCCTGCTCCACGGGGGTCTGTGGCATTCCCAGTTCTCGCACGGCCTTGCTGGAGTCAAAAAACATGAATTTTTTGGCCATTTTCACCCCTTCCAGAGGTACGAGGGGCTCCTTTCCCGTCAATGCGGAAATGCCCGAAAGGAAATGGGCAAGCCACAGTATGGGATGGTAGGGGAGTCGAACCCCTGGAGCCCTCACCTGGGACAACTTCTCCAGGATCTTGAAAATCTCCTCCAGTGTGAGATTCCGGTTTCCCAAAATGTACTTTTCGCCGGTTTTTCCCCGTTCGAAAGCCAGTGCGTGTCCTTCCGCCACGTCCCGCACGTGCACCAGGTTGAGGCCCGTGTTGAGATACGCCGGCATGCGGCCGTTGAGATAATCCACAATGATTTTTCCCGTGGGAGTGGGCTTGATGTCACCCGGTCCCACGGGAGTGCTGGGATGAACCGTCACGACGGGGAGGCCTTTGCGGAGAAATTTTTCCGCCTCCCGTTCGGCGAGAAACTTGGACCGCTTGTAGTGGCCGATCATGTCTTCAAGGGAAACGGGTGTTTTCTCATGGGCAGGAGTGCCGTCGGCATTCAACCCGAGGGCGCCCACACTGCTCGTGTAGACCACCTTTTCCACACCCTTCTCGAGCGCGGCGCTGAGCACGTTGACCGTGCCCTGTACGTTGCTTTCATAGATTTCGCCGGGATCTCTCACCCAAAGACGGTAGTCGGCAGCCACGTGAAAAACGGCCTGGCAGTCCACACAGGCCTGGAGCATGTGGGACGCACTGCGTATGTCTCCCGTGACCCACTCCACCCCATGTGAAGGCGGCAACCCTGAAGGTGAACTCCTCCGATGAAGGGCTTTGACCTTCCAGCCACGCTCAAGGAGCACCTGAACCACATGGCCACCAATAAAACCAGTGGCTCCCGTTACCAAAGCAGTGGGCATGACCACACATTTCCTCCATGCTGAATTGAAAAAATTCATATAACAGAATGAACCCGGAGTTGCAACGAAACTGGGCCGCAGTGTCAGGAACCAGGGCAGGAAGAAGCCCTGTTCAATAAAAAAAGTTTCTCAAGCTGATAAAATCCGTTATAATAGTGGATGTGCTTTCCGGCAGGGTCCCTTGAAGCCCTGCGGAAAAGAAAAATGAGACCGGAGACAGCATGGGTGCATCGAGAGTGCCGGTCGCCGGGGGCGTTTGCTTTCCCTAAAGAAGTGGGCGTTCGCCATATGGGACCACCGCGGGCCCCTCATGAACCTTTTTGTCAAACCGGCGCTCCTGCTTCTTCCTCTCTCATTTCCCCATTCGTGACGCAAATGATGCTCATTCATGCTCACAAAGGCTTCAGAAGGCAGGAGAAGCATTGTTTCTGGATTCCCGCCTGAAGGGTGGGAGTGGCGTGATCAAGGGAGTTGTACTCGTCAATCCTGAGAAAGCAGGCAACTGGTGGGTTCATTTGTTGTTTGCTGAAACATGTTTTTATTTTTGGCAATCATTCATCGCCGTTTGCATGACCGGAGATCAGGCAGATGTCGCAGAAGGAGTAAACAGGAAGGTTTTTGGAGCTCCCTTGACTCTCTGCGCTCTCCGCGTCCTCTGCGTTGAACCAAATCTGGTCTGCAAGGAACATCCCTTTTGTGCAAATGGCAGCAGTGAGGAGAAAAAATGGCAAGTATCGCAGGAATCATTTCCCAGCATGGCAAAATCGAGTTCAACAGCACCAAGCAGTTGGGCAGAATGTTGAAGCTGATGCGTCACCGGGGACCTGACAATACATTTATTCGAACCCTTTTTGACGATCGCGGGGCAATCGGTGCCAGCGAGATCAACCTGACTCCCAGGACAACTCATGCCACTTCCATCACCGAGGCTCCCTTCATCCTCTTCGATGGGGAGCTTTACAATGACAGACCCAACAATCAGAACGACGTGGACCTCTTTCGGGAATATTATGAAAAATACGGGAAAGGCTGCTTCAAACATCTGAATGGCACTTTTTCATGCGCCGTCATCGAAAAGGATGACGAGGTCATTCTGGCCCGGGATCACGTGGGACCCCATCCCCTTTTTTACGGTGAAAGTGATGGCCTCTTTTTTTTCAGTTCGGAAATGAAGGGCCTGAAGGAGCACGTGCAATTCAACATTCATGAACTGCCTCCCGGGCACATCTACAGCAGCAAGAAGGGTCTGAAAGAATTTGAAGCCTTCATACCCCATGTTCCCGAAATCGGAGACATGAAGCAGACAGCAGAGACCCTGAGAGACCTTCTCATCGATGCGGTGCGAATTCGAATGGAGGGTGTCAACGCCATTTCCCTCAGCGGGGGGCTGGACAGTTCGATCATCGCGGCCATCGCCAAGGAATATAATCCCGACATCAAGCTTTTCACGGGCGTGGTGGCATCTGCACCGGGTCCCGATCTGGAGATGGCCAAACTCATGGCAAATTTTCTGGGGCTCGAGCACCACATCTGCGCCATCACCAATGACGACGTGAGAAATTTTTTGTCCGATGCGGTGTGGTACCTGGAAAGCTTCGATGAGGACTGCATCTCCGGAGTCATCTCCAATTATTATGTTTCAAAGGCCGTCAGGGAGCATTCCAACCTGGTGCTGGTGGGAGAAGGTGCGGACGAGCTGTTCGGCGGATATCGCATGGTCCTGAAAAATCCCCGCGTGAAAAGTGTGGAACAGAGGGACAGGCTGGCGGAACAGCTTTTGAACATCGCGTACAATACGGCCCTCAGGCGGTTGGACCGAGCCTGGATGGCCAACGGAGTCCAGTACCAGACGCCTTTTCTGGACACCCGCATTTTGGCATTCAGCAGAAAAATTCCCATGAGCATGAAAATATACGGAGAGAATCAAATTGAAAAATTCGTCCTTCGCGAAGCTTTTCGGGACATGCTGCCCAGAGAAATTGCCGAGCGCGAAAAGCTCCGTTTTGCCATGGGCGTGGGCATGGATGACGTGATGGATGAAATCGTGTCATCCATCATGGATCCCAATGAAATCAAGACCCGGCCCAAAGCCGCCTACGGAATGCCCTTCGCTTCCTTCAAAGAAGTCTATTACTATGACGAGTTTCTCCAGCAGTTTCCTCCGTCCTACGAAAAACAAACGGTTCGCTGGGATCCATTCAAATAGTTTTCTGAAAAGCGTTGGGTCAGTCAGGAAAGGCCTCACTGATCTAGTCACATGAAAACAGCCCATGAAAAGGGCAGGGAAGCATCGTCTTCTCTGCCCTTTTTCGTCCAATCATGAAATCCGGATCTCTTTCCGAACCGGGTTTCCCACCCTTTTCCGGGCACCAGGCTTTCCCCTGCCTCTTCTGTCTTTCTATCCTCTTTCCCATCGGTTATGATTCTTCCTTGTTTTTCTCTCTTGATTCCCGGTCTGTCTGTGTCAGGTTGGTCCATTCAAAAAAAACAGATGCCTTGAAGATGCCGGGGCTCATGAACAGGGTTCAATCAAGGTTGCCAGCGCTTTCTCGTGCTCCGGCACAAATGGGTATGAATTTCTCGCGCAGGGGGAGTTTTGCGGAAACGGTCCGGTCATGGGACCCGATGAGGATGATTTCGTCGAATATGCCCGAACAACTCAACTTATTCCAAAGCATCGACCAGATGAGTGCCCGGGAAAAAGCTCCCCTGGCCGAGAGAATGAGGCCCGTCTCCCTGGAAGAATTTGTGGGCCAGGAGCATTTGGTGAATCCCGGCAAACTGATCCATCGAATGATCAAAAACAACCAGATGCAGTCCTTGATTCTCTGGGGTCCACCCGGGTGTGGAAAAACCACATTGGCCAGAATCATTGCGGGCCAGACGCAAGCACATCTCGTTGCTCTCTCGGCAGTGATGACAGGGGCCAGTGAAATCAGGGCCGCAACGGACCAGGCAAGGGCCCGGTGGGCAAAGGGAAAAACCCGCACATGGCTCTTTCTCGATGAAATTCACCGTTTGAACAAGGCTCAGCAGGACCTGCTGCTGCCCCATGTGGAAAACGGGACCTTTTATCTTCTTGGCGCCACCACAGAAAATCCATCCTTCGAGGTGATCAGACCCCTTTTGTCCCGGGCTCAGGTGCTGGTCCTGGAACCCCTTGGCCTTTCCCACCTGGAGAGGATTCTGGAAAGAGCGCTGAACGATCGCGGAAGGGGATTGGGAAATGCATCGGCAGTGCTCACGGGGGAGGCGAAAGAATACCTCCTGGCGGCCACGGGGGGAGACGCCAGAGTGGTGCTCAACTGCCTTGAAGTGGCCGTCCTCACCACTCCCGCCGGGAAAGGAGAGAAAGAGGGGAGGGTCATTGACCTGGAAACCCTGAAAGCATCCCTTCACCGAAGTGCTGTCCATTACGACAAGGGGGGCGAAGAGCATTTCAACCTCATTTCAGCCCTTCACAAAAGCATTCGGGGGAGCGATCCCGATGCGGCCCTCTACTGGCTGGCAAGAATGCTCCATGGAGGAGAAGATCCCATTTACATTGCCCGCCGCCTCATGCGAATGGCCTCCGAAGATGTGGGTCTTGCCGATCCTTTCGCCCTTCTGGAGGTCAATGCCGCTCTGCAGGCCTATCAGCTGATGGGCAGTCCCGAGGGTGAACTGGCCCTTGCCCAGGCTGCCGTTTATCTGGCTCTGGCGCCCAAAAGCAACGCCCTTTACAAGGCTTTCGGGCATGCACGCAGCGTGGCGTCGCAAACGGGAGCCTTGCCGGTTCCCCTTCACCTGAGAAACGCTCCCACGGGGCTCATGAAAAATCAGGGCTATGGCAGGGATTACCAATACCCCCATGACCATGCTTCGGGGTGGATTCCTGAAAGGTATTTTCCCGATTCTATGGAAACAGAGTATTTCTATGACCCCGTTCCCCGGGGATGGGAGGGCAAATACCGCGATCTCATTGCTCAAAGGCGAAGAGCGGTGGAAAGCAAAAAGAAAAACAAGGCACCATGATTTCCGTGTGGGAACGCTCAGGGCTTCCTTCCGGGGGGGGGTGTGCCGCGGGTACATGGCAAGGTGTTTTTCAGGAAGTTTTCAGGAAGTGAGTTTTCCTGAAAAAGCCTTTCACGCAGAGTGATTTGAAGGAAATTTCGTGGATCGAGCAAGTCCATTTGCCATATCGGAACCCCTCGCCAATGAACGGGAGAGGGTCATTGCCGCGGTCTCCGGCGAAAACGCGGGAGAAGGGGGCAAACCTTTTCAGCTGGTCAAGTATATATCCTTCAGCAGCCTGGCGGTGATCCTGATCTCCATGATCGTTTTTTCGGGGTTCATCACTCAGCGTGCCAAGGGAATTCTCATGCACAAGAGCGAACAGTACGCATCTCTCGTGGCTGAGAATCTGAACCACCAGGTCTTTTTTCAATTCACTCTTCCGACCCTCATAGCCGATGGGGAGATTCGTCTCAGCCGGGAAAACCAGTATGCCCGGCTGGATCGGGTGGTGAGAAACACCATTCATGGTTTTGCCCTGGAGAGGGTCAACATTTACAATCCCGAAATGATCCTCACCTACAGCACGGAACCGGACAAGATAGGCACCAAGGGAGATCTGGGCAAAGTCTTTGAAAGGACGCTTCAACAGGAATCCGTGTCCGTACTGCATGGGGAAGAAAAATCTTTTCTCGGCATCCAGTGGACCGGAGGAATGCGGCAGCTGGTGACCTATGTTCCCATGTGGGAGGAGCGTCCCTTGACCTACAAAAAGGGCAAGGTTCTGGGGGTTTTTGAAATCATACAGGATGTCACCGAAGACTATGTGAACATTCAGCGGTTCCAGTTCATCGTCATTCTTTCGTGTCTCATACTGATGGGGGTGGTTTTCGCAACGATCCTCATTCTCTCGAGAAGAGCGGAAAAAATCATTGCTGCCAGGGCTGCCCTTCAGAAAAAACTGGAAGAAAAGCTTCACCAGTCGGAGCGGCTGGCCGCTTTGGGCGAGATGATCGCCGGGGTCTCCCACGAAATACGAAATCCACTGGGCATCATTCGTAGTTGTGCGGAGATGCTCAATTCGCGCACGGAAAACGAAAAGCAAAAAAAGTACAGTTCCATCATTGTGGAAGAAGCCACGCGCCTGAACGGCATCGTCACGGAATTCCTTGATTTCGCCCGGCCGAAAACCGTGCGTCTTCACGAGTGCCGCCTGGAGAGCATTCTGGAGAGAAACCTCTCCGTCATGGAACCGGAAGCCCAGAAACGGGGAGTCGTTCTCGAACGCCAATATGCAGAGGGAAACTTCACATTGCAGGGTGATCCTGATCTCCTTTACCGCGCTTTCCTCAACCTGATGGCCAATTCGCTCCAGGCGATGCCCGAGGGGGGAACGCTCGGCGTGTCCACCCGCCTGGTCCCAGGCAGTGACGGCCCTCAGGTGGAGGTTCGGGTGAAAGACACGGGCGTGGGCATTCCCGAGGACATTCGCAAGAAGATTTTCAACCCCTTTTTCACAAACAGGGAGAAGGGCACGGGGTTGGGACTGGCCATTGTCAAAAGCATCATTGACAGCCATCATGGGGACATTGAAGTGAATAGCGAAGAGGGAAAGGGCACGACGATGATCATCCGTTTTCCCGTGCAACCCAATGGAAAACTTGAAAAAGATAAGGAAAGTTGCTGATTCACTGTCATGGAAAACATACTCATCATAGACGATGAAAGAAATTATCTGCTCATCCTGGAGGACCTTCTGACCGATGAAGGCTACCAGGTTTTCACTGCGGACACGGCGGAACAGGGGCTGCATATTTTCCAGGAAAATGAGCTGGATGTGGTCATCACGGACATGAAAATGCCTGGAATGGACGGCATGTCCCTTCTGGAACGTGTCCACATGGCTGATCCGGAGCTTCCGGTCATCATGCTGACGGCATTCGGAAGCGTGGAAAAAGCCGTTGAAGCCATGCGGAAGGGGGCCTACGACTACATTGAAAAACCCTTCAGTCCTGAGAGGGCAGAGTTATTGGTCCAGAAGCTGTCCCAGTATCGTGAGCTTGTTGAGGAGAACATCGCCCTGCGCCAGAAGCTGGAGGACCATTATCG
>PXBG01000140.1 GCA_003566995.1 Syntrophobacteraceae bacterium | reverse complement strand
TTGCTCTCCACCTCGCCTCACGGCGACGCAGTTACTTTTGACTACCGGGAGCGGGCATCTCCCGGAGGAGGACTTTCACCTCCCTGTTCGCGCCAGCTTCCAGGCGCACGGATTCCCGCCTGCGCGGGAATGACGTGAAGGGTCTTCCCCATTAGAGTGAGCCAACTCGAGTAGCGTGAGCCAACTCGAGTCCCCAGCGTTGGAGCATCTTGCGGGGGCCTCTCGGATTGTTCAAGGGGATGGAGCGTTTGAAAGGGAAATCCAGAAAGGGAAATCCATGATGCCTTGGGGTTTCTGCCGCTGAAGGCCCACGGGAGGTTTCGTAAAAACGGGTGCGGGAAAAAGTTTCCCCGGGGTTTGGCAAGCATGCAGACAGAGTGAAGATGTCGCCCAGGAGCATCTCCAGGAACCCTGCGTGGGACTCCATGAGCGTGAGTTTCTCCCTTCAGGGACACATGGGGTGAAAGTGGCAAAATCAAGGAAGCTGCACAGTCCTGGAAGGCATGAGGAAATTTTTGTTTTCGCTGGAGGGCGACCCGGGGATCGAACCCGGGACCTTTGGTTCCGGAGACCAACGCTCTATCCACTGAGCTAGTCGCCCTCATGTGGTTTATTTTGAAGGGGAAAATGTGAGAATTTCCGATTCAGGAGCCGAAAACAGGCTTGAAGTATCACATGAAAGGGCATTTGTCAAAAAAATCGTCCTCTACTTCATGTTTGAAAGTGTAAAGTGATGCAGGTATGGAGGACAACCTTCAAAGATGTTGAGTCAACGAATTGTGTGTTGCCCACCAGCCCCCCGCGAAGGCTGGGTGCTGGAAGGCCTTGAAAAGGCTGGATTCCCGCCTCCGCGGGAATGACGTGAAGGGGGTTTTGTTCAGGGTGGAACCCTCAAGTCAGCAGCATTGAGGACAGCCCGCTGCCATTTCCAGGAGCTTCCCCCCATCATAAAATGGGGACCGAAGCCGCAGCAATATTTAGGGACTTTGAACGTGGAGCAGCGGGTCAACGATTCCCTGAACGCACTTAAGGCTGTGCCCTCTCTGTACGGGTTCCGGCACTCAATTGCCCATCGTGAGTTCAGGGTCCCGTGCGCAGGAAGGCTTCATTTCTTCGGAAGTTGCTTCACGAATGCCCTTGATTTCTATGTCCAGCTCGGCGGAGGTCCCAGCCCGGGGATCGTTGAAGTCAGCCAAAATGGTGTCTTCCCGAAGCTCCTTCACCAGGAACTGCACCAGTGTCTTCTGTTTCATTTCCCGGTACATTTTTCCTTCGGCCAGCCGTTCCTCCTTGTAATCTTCCCGCGGAAGCTCCTGGATCAGTTCGGGGTCCAGGTGGCCAAAAATCTCTTCGGGAGGAACATGAACCGTGAATCGGTCTCCACAGGTTTTGTTCATGATGGCCGATTCCACGGAAGGATACTGGGCATCCACTCCGAGAACGAACCGGGAGGTCTGGGGAGGAAGTTCCGCTGTTTCACCGTGAGCATTGGTTGTTCGAATGGTGTATTCGATGGTGACCATGGAGCGTTCTTTCGCGTGTTGCATGATATTATTCTCCTCATTTGGGCATTTATTTATCAGATAAACTAAGTTTCACCCGCCCGTTGTCAATAAAGCTTGCCCTCAAAGGGGTTTGCCTGTAAGCAAAGACTGGTTTGAAAAACATCATGGGGAGAAGAAAAATCTGTGTGCAAGAGTTTTTCAGGGCGTTTTTATGTGCTTAAAATAATTGGCTATAGGTGGCAATTGAGAAACTGAGAACAGGATAAAAGTCCGGGATTTCAATCGTGCGGTCCTGAAGTTCTTTTTTTGGGGAAGGGAGCATGGAAGAGCAATGCGCTTGAATCAGGCCCTGTCCTCCTGAACCTTATGCGCTTTCGAGTCAGTGCAAAATGCCTTGTCAGAAATCGGGAAAAAATAGAGATCGTCATCAGTTCAAAAACCTGGCCGGTTTTTCCGGTCTTTTTCATGGCGTCTATACCCGCCATGGGGGGGTGAGCCAGCCTCCCTTTGACTCCCTCAATGTGAGTTGGAATGTGGGAGATGAAGAGGAGCGGGTACGTTGCAACCTCCTGAAAATTCAGGCTGAAATGGGCGTGGATGTTGTTGTGGGCAGCCCTCAGGTGCATGGAGACGAGGTTCACATCATCGACGAGGCGGCGGTCTCATCCTGTGCCGGCCACCATCCCCTTCTCATCACACCTCCCGGCGACGCACTGGTGACCCGGCTCAAAGGAGTGGGGCTGCTCATCAAGGTCGCCGACTGCCAGTCCATCCTTCTTCTGGATCCCGTGAGCGAGGCGATCGCCAATGTGCATTCGGGATGGCGGGGAAGCGTTGCGGAGATCGTGAAAAAAACCGTTTCGATCATGGCCGAACGATTGGACGCCGACCCGTCCAGCATGCTGGCAGCCATTGGTCCATCCCTGGGACCCTGCTGCGCCGAATTTGTCAATCATGAACGGGAACTTCCCAAATCCTTTCTGGACTTTCAGGTGCGGCCCAACCACTTTGATTTCTGGGCCATCACCCGTCGTCAGCTGATGGATGCAGGATTGAAAGAAGAAAATATTGAGATCGCCGGCCGCTGCACCGTGTGCGAAAAGGAAAACTTCTTTTCGTACAGAGGTCTGGGCGAAACAGGCCGATTGGCTTCCGTTATCGGGTGGAAGCCTGTCCATTGACTCCGTTGAGCGCTCCGGGCACGAGTTGTGAGGGAGAAAACAGGACCGCATGATGAAAATCATGGAGGATGTCAGTGTTGTGAGCCAGGAGAAGGTCGCTTTTCAGACGCATCTCCTGCGGTTGAGCGCCGGGCGTATTTCCCGGGAAGCCCGCCTGGGGCAATTTCTCATGGTTCAGGTACGGGATGGCACAGACCCTCTTTTGCGCCGCCCCTTCTCTTTTCACCGCATCGATGCGGAACAGGGGGTCGTCGAAATTCTCTACCGCGTCGTGGGACGGGGAACGTGGTGGCTTTCCCAGTGTGATTCAGGGGCTCGCCTGCGGATCATAGGGCCCCTTGGGAATGGGTTCCAACTGCCACAGTGTGGTCCGGCGCCCGTGGTGGCGGTGGCGGGAGGCATTGGCATCGCTCCCATGATGCAGCTCCTGGAAAAACTGGCTCAGTGGTTGGCCCCCTCCGGCAAAACACGCGAGATTCACCTCTTTTACGGCGCGAGGACGGCGGAAGAATTCATTCCCGGGAAGGCCTTCGACACGCTGGGCATCACCGTGCACTGGAGCACCGATGATGGAAGCAGAGGACATGAGGGCTTCGTGACGCGGCTTCTGGAAGACACGATGCGCCGGGAGAAGATCAAGCCTTGCGTCGTTTACAGCTGTGGCCCCCTGGCCATGCAATACCATGTGGCCCGGTGGGCCCTGGAGAATGGGGTCCCATCTCAACTCTCCCTGGAGTCTCTCATGGCGTGCGGCCTTGGCGCGTGTCTCGGCTGCGCTCTTCCGGCGGTCAACCCGGCAGCCCCTCAAGAAGAACATTACTTGCACGTTTGCAAAGACGGACCTGTTTTCAAGGCGGAAATGATCCAATGGCACAAAATTCAAACGCACCCGGCGACACCCCCGATCTTTCTGTTCAGCTAGGGCCCCTTCGCCTGCGCAATCCCGTCATGGTGGCTTCGGGAACCTTCGGTTACGGGGAAGAGTACGAGGACTTCCTGGACCTGGAACGACTGGGCGCCATCGTGGTGAAGGGCATTTCCCTCAGGCCCAGGCCGGGAAATCCTCCCCCCCGAATTGTGGAAACCGCTGCAGGAATGATCAACGCCATCGGCCTGGAAAATGTGGGCGTGGATGTCTTTCTCAAATCCAAACTGCCTCACCTGCAGCGCTTGCAGGTGCCCGTGGTGGTGAACATTTTCGGGAACACCCTGGAAGAATATGCCCAGCTGGCGGCAAAACTGGATGGTGTTCCGGGCATTGCTGCCCTGGAAATCAACATCAGCTGCCCCAATGTGAAAGAGGGAGGGATGGTTTTCGGCACCGACCCCCTCATGGCAGCCCGGGTTGTTCAGGTGGTACGCCGTGCCACCGCTCTTCCCCTCATCACCAAGCTGACGCCCAACGTCACGCGCATCGGCGACATCGCCCGCGCCACGGTGGATGCGGGCAGCGACATGCTGTCCTGCATCAACACGGTGGCGGCCATGGCCGTTGACATCTTTTCCCGGCGGCCCAAACTGGCCAACGTCATGGGAGGACTTTCGGGGCCTGCCATCAAACCCATCGCCCTGCGCTGCACTCTGGAAGTCCTTCGGGAAGTGCACTGCCCCGTCATCGGCATTGGGGGCATCGCCACCCCAACAGATGCTCTCGAATTCCTTGTTCTGGGGGCCAGGGCCGTGCAGGTGGGCACGGCCAACTTCGTCAACCCCTCCGTCACCACCGAAATCATAGAAGGCATGGAGCGTTTTCTGCGGGTGGAGAAAATCGCCCGCTTGGAGGACTGCATCGGCACCCTCGACACCCAGTGCCTCTTTCCTTTTGCCGAGATCGCCTGTGAGTTGACGGACCTTCCCTGATCAATGCATGAAGTCATTGGGGTTCGTGGCTCATTGGCCCGGCGCGGCCGCAAATCGACGGCCCATTTTCCGGCATTCCTCGAGGGCCGACGGGTGATCCAGTATGGCACCCTTCTCTTCCAGTTGCCGGAAACAGAGTTCCCCCGCGTAAACCACCTGGAGCCCATCAAAAAAATAGCGCATGCAAAGGATGGCGCAGTCGAAAAGCTTTTGCCCTCTCGTGGCCCCGGCGCTCAGGAGGAAGCCCCTGCGGTCTTTCCATGTTCCGGCATCCTGTTCGAAGGATTGCGATGCCTGGTTTTTCATGTAAAGAGCCTGGCTGCGGTCCACCAGAAGCTTGAGCTGACCGGTGACGCCGTAAAAGTAGATGGGGGAGGCCACCACAATGCGAGGTGACTCCTCCAGGAGCGGGTAAATGGAGGTCATGTCGTCTTGCTGAATGCAAAATCCTTTTTCTTCGCAGTGCCCGCAGCCGATGCACCCGGCCATGTGAAGATCACGCACATAGACGCGATGGATCGGGGCGCCCGTTTCGGCGACCCCTTCCAGAAAGGCGTCCATCATGTGATCGGTGTTGCCGTTTTTCCTGGGCGATCCATAGATGGCCGTTGTCTGCATGGAGATTCTCCCCGTGAGCAGTGAACTGCAAAAGTCCCTTGTTCCATGATGGCCGTTCTTTACAGTGTCCCGTTTCTCTGATAGTTTACCAGGCAATGTATAAAAGCACAATGTGTAAGGCTCACGGGCAGTTAGAGAAAGGGAGAGACGCGCATGACCGATTGCATCTTTTGTAAAATCGTTGGAGGAGAGATTCCCTGTGCCAAAATTTATGAGGATGATCTGGTTCTGAGCTTTCTTGACATCAATCCCATAAATCGGGGGCACGCTCTCGTGATCCCCAAAAACCATTATGTGACCCTCTTCGATGCCTCCGAAGAGGATCTAAAGGCGTGCATGGCTGCGGTGAAAATCGTGGCTCGAGCGGTGCATGAGGGAGTGGGCGCTGCAGGCCTCAATCTGCTGCAAAACAACTACCGGGCTGCAGGGCAGCTGGTGGACCATATGCACTTTCACCTCATTCCCAGGAATGTGGGAGACGATTTCATGAGGTCCTGGCCCGCCAAATCCTACGGGGAAGGGGAAATTCAAAAGGTTTTGAACGCGGTCAAGGGGAAACTTTGATGACCATGGCTTTGGCTTAAAGATGGAAAACCAGGGCAGGAAGAGATGGATGAGTGCCGAAAATTCTAAAAGCCATAGCCTCCTGTTTCTATGCGGACCAGGCGGTTGTTCTCAAATCGCAGGATGCGGATGAACTGAGACGGACCTGGATTGTACATCCATTCCTCCACGGTGATATACGTGACCACTCCCACTGGCACACGCGATTCTTCTGGCCGTTCGAAGTCGAGGTCGGGCATTCGGTAAGCCCGCTCAATGCGTTTTTCTATCCAGGTGTCTCTCTGTTGAGGAGGTCCGCATTTGTTGAGCACCTCCCAACTGGTGTCGCCCACATTGACGAGCCGTGTGCCGCATCGGAATGCGGAAGCGGGCTCCGCAGTCATGCACAAACCGCCCGCGAGGGCGATGAAAAAGAACAATATCAACCGATAGATCTTCAATGTTTTCATGCTCCCAAACATCATGGCAGTTCCCCTTTTCCGAAAATTATAATCCAAATTTCTTCTGTTTTCACGAAAGAGTGGGAACGTGAGGCTCAAAACTCAAAAGATGGCGGGAAAGGATCTTTGTTGAGATGGGCCGCGTCTCCATGATATATGCGAAGCGCTCCATGATTTTGCCTGGAAATGGCTCGGCCCTGTTGGATGGTGGCATGCTTCGGCGGCATTTTTATGTAAGGCAGAGTTTTTCACTGCACTGACAGGAAACGATATTTGGGAAAGATACTTTTGAAGAGTCTTCACCCCCTGGTTCTCTGCCTGGCAGCGGTTGCTCTCATGTGGGGGGCTTCCAGTCCCGCCGGTAAAAGACTTTTTCCTTTCATCACCGGGGAGGAAAGGGTTTCCTCCCCGGATGACAGGCTCTCTTCAAAGGCCGAAGAACTCTTTTCTCTGGCCCGAAAGGAAAACCCGCAGCTCCAGTGGAACAGGTGTCTGGCGGGAAAAGCCCGGGAGAGAGCAGAGAACATGGCGCGCACGGGCAGCTTCAGTCATAGGGACAGCCGAACAGGTAAAAATCCTGCCTGGGAAATGATCCCTTCATGCCTTCCCGGCCGTTACATGGGGGAGAACCTCACCAGGGGGGACGAATCGGCCCGGATTCTGCATCAATCCCTCATGGAAAGCCCCGGTCACAGAAAAAACATCCGGGATCGGCGTTATGACCAAATGGGCGTGGGCTGTCACGGGAACATCTGTGTGCAGTTTTTTGCAGGGGGCTGACTTTTCAGGGAATCTGGCTTCAACGATGGACTTTTTTTCATTGTCGAACGATAGAGAGCAATTGTGAACGAATGGTCTGAGAAAAAGGGCTTTCCCAGGTCGGGCCGCGAGACATTTCTTGATCTGGCGCTGGCTCATGTGCCCCACATTGTGCATCTGATCGACCGCAATCCTTTCAGCCCCACTTACGGATGTTTTGACAGGGAGTACTGGCATTACCGCACCCTGGACTTTCCCTGCGGCATGAGCCAGGAGCTGGTTCTTCCCCTGGCACTGCTTTACAGGAATCCCTATCCCGGCAACAAGTACCATTCTCTGGAAAGGGTGCGTGAACTGGCATGCGCTGCCATGCGTTTTGCCATGAAAGGGTCTCATGGGGACGGCACCTGTGACGACTACTTTCCCTACGAAAGGGCCATGGGAGCCATGGTTTTCTCCACCTATGCCGCCGCCGAATCCTGCAGGATTCTTGAGGTGCAGGACGAGGAGCTGGTGGAGTTTTTTCTCAAAAGATGCCGTCATCTGGAGCGGCACAATGAATCGGGAAAGCTCTCCAACCACCAGGCTCTGGCGGGGCTGGCCGCTTTCACGGTGTACCAAATCACAGGAGAAGACTGGGTGCGAAGGCTGGCTCAGGACCGTGTTGGCCTGGCCCTGTCCTGGCAGCACCCACGGGAAGGGTGGTTTCAGGAATATGAAGGGGCAGACCCTGGCTACCACACCTGCACCATCGACTTCCTGGCAAAATATTATCAAAAGAGCGGCGATAGCTCCCTCAAGGATCCACTGAAAAAAGCGGTGGATTTTGCCGCTCACTTCATGCACCCGGACGGATCTTACGGCGGTGAGTATGGAAGCCGGAACACCTATCATTATTATCCGCACGGTTTTGAAATTTTGGCCCCTTTCACGGAAAAAGCCGTTCAGTTGAACGATGCCTTTCTCCAAGGGGTGGGGAAAGGCAGGCATTATGCCATGGATGACGACCGGCTTTTTGGCCACCTCGTTTACAATTGGCTGCAGGCTTATGGGGATTTTTTTCCCCGGGGAGCGGAACCCCTCTGGAATGATCAGTCCTTCACCCGCTGGTTTCCTCACGCGGGGCTGGTGTGCTGCAAAAAAGACCGTTACTACGCCGTTTCCAACCTGAAAAAGGGAGGCGTGACCAAAGTGTTCTCTTCATCGGGCTGCTTGGGAAGCGACACGGGAATTGTGGGACAACTGGAAAAGGGATCCGTCATCGTCACTCACCTGATGGACGACCGCCATCAGGTGCAGGGAGATGAGGCGGCGGGAGAATTCAGTGTGAGTGGAGTTTTTTCGCTGCGGTCGTGGAAGCTGGCGAGCCCCTTGAAACTGATTTGCTTTAGGATGGTCAACCTCACCTTCGGACGGTTTTTTCCCGGTCTGCTCCGCTATCTGCTGCAGAAAATCCTCATCACGGGGAAAAGGAGGACCGCTTATCCTTTTATCAGAAAGATTCGTTATGAAGAGGATGCGGTTCATGTGTGCGATGAGTTTCCCCGTCCCATCCCCCTCACGAGGATGTCTGCCGCATCCGATGCAACATCCATCTATGTGGCCGCGAGCAATGTTTATCAGGAGTCCGTTTTGAAGTGCTCCTGGGTGCATGCTCCCCCTGAATTGGTGGAACAGGTGAGACAAGGCGGTGGGGTCTGGGATCGAACCATTGCCGCCCGAAGCCTTTCTGGTGAGGAAGCAATGGTTTCCAAAGGTGAGGGAAGCGCAAAGGTCGCCGATTCGTCTGAATCAGCAGAGAGTGTGCGGGAGTGAACTCAGAAAATGCGGGGCAGGCCTCCTCCGGGGGAGGTGCTCTGAAAAAAAGGGTTTTCGGAATTCTTTGCGTGGCCACTTCGGCAGCCCTCCTGGGGTTTTTGGTGGGACGTGTGGATGTGGAGCGCATGAAACTCGTTCTGGGTCATGCGCAATATGCCTGGCTCCTGGCAGCCTTTTTGGTCACATGCTGCATTCCTTTTTTCACGGTTTTGAGATGGATGGGGGTTCTGAGGGCTCAAAGGGAGATCCAGGTGAGTTTTTCCGTTGCTCTCCGCGCCATTCTCATGGCCAATGTGCTCAACAGCGTTCTTCCCTCCAAGGCGGGAGACGGGGCCAAGGCCTTTTATCTGCGCAAACAGGGGGGCCTGACCCGTGGACTTGGAACGGTGATCCTCGAAAGATCCGTTGACTTCACCATCCTGGGGATTCTGGGAATCCTGGGCTACTGGTTGAGCGGGGTTACATGGGGATTGATCACGGGGCTCATTCTTCTCATGGGAATGGCCTGTTTTTTCAGTGCCGTGTTCTTCCTTCCCATGGAGAAACTCCCTTTGCCCAAAAATGTCATCTCCAGGTTGAGCACCCTGCCCCCGCTCTACAGAAACTGGATCAGAACACCCCGGGCGGTCTTCCAGACCGTTTTCGCTTCCTTCTGCTGCTGGTCCATGGCGGGACTCATTGTCTGCTGCCTGGTGTCGGCCCTCGATGCGGGAGTGAGCTGGGGATACGCGTACGGTATTTTCCCCATGGCCATTTTGTCAGGGCTGGTCCCCGTCACAGTCAGTGGTGTGGGCACCAGGGATTCGGCCTTCGTTTTTCTTCTGAGCACCCAAATGCCCCTGGAAGAAGCCACGCTGGTGGGCATCGGTTACACCCTCTTTGCCTATTGGCTCCTTTCCCTCATCAGCCTCCCCATCGTTTTCTGGGAAATCATCTCTTATTTCAGGACCCCTTCCTCAGTGACTCCCTCCGAAACCACATGCCCGCCGTCCCCTTGACCGTGGCCAGGTGGAAGTTTGCAGCCGGGCCTTGAGGGAGAAGGATGGTTGAAAACCCTGCAATAAAATAAAATGATGGGGCCAGAATTGCTCCAGCCCTGTGTTTCTCGGGTCCCCGGTGAAGGGGGAGTTGCAGGTGCGGGGAAGGAGGGGTTTGGTTGACGTCACCGTTCCAGTGCCTTGGCTTTCCCTTGCTCGGGGGAAGAAGTTGGCGATATGGGAGAGTCTCCGTTGCCACTGCCGGAGGAAGACTCTGCCAGGAGCTTTTGCCTCAGTCTTGCGGCGTGGCGTTCTTCCATTCTGAAAAGACGCCAGCGAAGGTCTTCCAGCATTTTGCGGTTGATGGCCATGAGGTCTGCCAGAAGTCCTGCAATGAGCAGAAAAAAAGCGATGGTGCCGAAGACTCCCGCAACAACCACCGAGGGAATGTGGGAGTCCTCCTGTCCCAGGCTGAAATAATAGAGGAAATTGGAAAGGCAGATGAGGCTGAAGAGGAAGAAGACGGCACTGAGGGCCATGAAGAAACGGAAGGGCGAATAGGTCATGGTGATGCGGAGGATGGTTTCAAAGGATCGAAACACGTAGGAGGGTATGTTTTTCACGAGCCGGGAAGGGCGCAGATCTTCATTTGTGCCAATGGGCACGGAGGCCACGGAGATTCCCTGTCTTCCCGCCTGAATGAGGGTTTCCAGGGTGTAAGTGTAACCATTGAAAACGATGAGCCGGCTTGCAGCGTAACGGTTGATGGCTCTGAAGCCGCTGGGGGCGTCCTGGACTTTCGTGTGGCTTGCCTTGCGGACGACCCAGCTCCCAATGCTCTGCAGGATTTTTTTTGCCGGGGAGAAGTGCCGTGTCTTGTGGATGGGTCTTGCTCCCACGACCATCTGTGCCTCGCCTTTCAGGATGGGTTCTATGAGGCGTGGAATGTCGCTGGCGTTGTACTGGTTGTCTGCGTCCGTGTTCACGATGATGTCCGCTCCCGCCTCCAGGCAGGCGTCCAGGCCGGTCATAAAAGCCCGGGCCAGACCCAGGTTGTGGGGATGTTGCACGATGTGGTCCACACCATGCTTTCTGGCCACATCCACCGTGCCATCTCTTGAGCCGTCATCGATGATGAGCCATTCCACTCTCTTCACCCCGGGAATTTTGCGCGGCAGGGCGGAGAGTGCAACCCCGAGGGTTTTTTCCTCATTGTAGCAGGGAATTTGAATGATGAGTTTATTCATGAAACGATCGTCTCTTTCCTTCGGAGGCAAACCGAGGTCTCTGACTTGTAAGAGTTTTCATCTCGATTCAAAATTCTATACCCAATTGAATGAGAATCGCTCAAAAAATTTAAAAACAGGCCCTTTTTCTCTAAAATTCTTTCAAGGCCAGACGCTCCGGTTCCACGGTGGAAAGGATCAGTTCCTCCTCCCCCTGCCAGCTCATGAGGTGTTCGCCCCTTTCCAGAAACACGGGGTTGGAGGCAAAGGTGCCGTTCACTCGCAGTCTTCCTTCAAGGGAGCGGGTAACCCTCCAGTGATACAATCCTTCGATCTCCACTTGGACCACGACCTCTTCTCCGTTCTTCCCGGGGACTCGCTTTCCGGCAACCCAGAGAAGGGGCACGCGGGATGGGAGGAAATTGGAGTCGATGAAACGGCTGACCTCCTCTCCCATGGTGTCCACGCGCATGTCGCGAATGACGTAACGGAGCCTTTTATCCTTCATGAGATTCACCAGGTCCAGGTCCAGAGTTCCGTCCCGCAAGCGATCCCGCAGCGTGTTCACCCAACTGTAGTAGGGGGAGACTTTTGGCCTGAAAAGGGGCAGTCCCCTGCCATCCAGAACATGCTCTTCCGGTTCGATTTCCTCCAGGAGCCTGTCCGCCCAATGGATCGTCTGGAAAGACCTGAAAGCGGGCCATTGGTTGAGGAGGGCGCTGATCAGGAGGATGAAAAGGACGAACATGACTGTCCGTCGCCCTTCACTCCACTGGAGAGTCCTTTGAAAACGACGGGCCGTGTTCAGCCTCGGCAGAAGGGTCAGGAGGAACCAGGCCTTGAGCACGCTCGCGGTGATGAGGAGAGGAAGCACGCTCTGCTCATGGTGTGTGGGAAGCAGGAAAACAAACTGCAAGAGTAAGCCCCAGGTGCACACGAGGGGAAGGGTGAGTTCTTCGGGAAAGGGTTCTTTTTTGATCAGGCGCTGTGCTCCTGCAATGATGCTGAGAAACATGAGGGGAGTGGAGAGGGGATCCCAGCCTATGAGCTTGCCCAGTGCGAGGAGTGGGGATTGGGAAACGCGGTCGGTGTTTTGAAAAATGTAGCTTTGAATGAAAGGGTCCAGGAGGCCCGCATGGTGCAGTGAAACGGCCATGACCAGGGGGGGCAACGCAGAGCCCAGGCCCAACAGGGTCACTTCTTTCCACATGAGCCGCCTCCTGAGGACCATGTCCGCCAGAAACATCAGTCCCACTGAGGCTCCCAGGACCAGTGTTTTGAAACTGAACCAGAAACCGCACCCCAACAGGAATCCGCTCAGAAAAAAAAGGACAGGTCGCCGGCGGTTGCGGGCCCGAAACCAGAAATAAAGGGATGCCACCCAAAAAAGGTTGAGCGGAATGTCAGAGCGCACTTCCACGGCAACCTGAGTGAAGAGGCTTGAAAACAGGAGCAGAAAACAGGCGAGGTGGGGGAGGTGTGTGGGTTGGGGCCCCAGTTCCCGGACCATTCGAAATAGAAAGAAAAGTGTGAGGGGAAGTAGGCTGAGACTGAACAGCCGCCCCAGAAACATGACCGAATGTGTGGACCAGCCCAGGTTTTCATAGATGTGAGCGAGGATGTAGCTCAGGAGGGGGCCGTGGTTGTCCCACATGTCGGCATAGAGTCTTTTGCCTTCGGCCATGTGAACGGCAAGAACCATGGCCTGAAATTCGTCCTCATCGAAAAATTTACTGAAGCAGTTGATCACGTAAATGAGGAGGAGCACACCCGTGAGGGTCCAAAGGAGCCTTCGAAACATGTCCTCGCTTGAAAACAAGCCCCCGGGCTTCCATGGGGGCCACCCTGAAAGGTGGGCTTCCGGGTTTTTTGGAGCTGGGTCTTTTTGCATGGGGAAATTCCTGCTTCAAGCATGGCCGGTCCATCGATGGAAACGGTGTGAGAGAAGACTGATAGCAGATGGCCAGGAGTGAATCAAGAAGCGATCCACAAGGACCATTGACTTGCCCGAAAGTCCCTTATATATTTATTTTCAACAATATACCGGGGGAAGCATGAATGATTTTATCAGGGTGATGAAGGCTCTTTCCGATCCCAACAGGGTGCGGATTCTCAAGATGCTGCAGCAACGAACCTTGTGTGTGTGCGAGTTGCAGGTTCTCCTGGGAATCGCCCAGCCCACTGTTTCCAGCCATCTCAAGGTGCTTGAAGACGCGGGGCTTGTGTGCTCGCGCAAAGAAGGGCTGTGGGTCAACTATTTCCCCTCTGATGGATCGGGGAGTCCCTATGCGGCCACCATGCTCGGAAACCTCAGGCACTGGCTGCAGGATGAGCCGGATATCAAAAAAATGACCTTGGAGCTACCTCTCGTGTCCCGTCAGGAAATTTGCAGGCGGCAGGGGGGCTCTCCGTAGCATTGGATTTGTCTTCAATCCGATCCGCCCATGCCTGTGCGGGCAAGAGGGTCTCCATAAGATTCAAAAAACCTCGTCCACCGGGCCTGTTCACTGATGACTTGCGAGGATGACCATGACGGACAAAGACGTCACTCAAATGAGGGTGGGAGAGTTCAGCGCGGGGATTGTTGGTTTGCGGTCCCTGATGGAAGAAATGGCCAGGAATTTTTCCCGCAAAAGCAATGAAGAATTGAAACATCACATGCTGAAGGTTCTCGAAAAGTCCAACTACATTCCCGGGAGCGCCAGGGAGGATTATGGCCGGGCCTTCGTCAGGGAATTTCGAAAGTTCATGGGGCAGCCCATTGGGGAGGAAGCAAAGGAAGGAATGGAAATCAAGGTGCTGGGCCCCGGTTGCTTTCAGTGCGACAACCTGGAGAAAACTCTCATGGAAGTGCTCTCAGAAATAGAAATGCCTGCCAGCGTGGAGCACGTGCAGGACATGGGTGAAATCGCCAGCTATGGCATCATGGGTGTGCCTGCCCTCCTCATCAATGGTAAAGTTGTGGCCACAGGATCGGTGCCTCCCCGGCGCAAAATCAGGGAATGGCTTCTGGCGGCCCGCTCGTCCGGGCAATGAATGAACATCATTACAAAAGCTTTCTGAACGCATAGGAGTTCTTCCAGTTTTTCAGGGGTGGTGCAAGGGAAATCCAGGTCAAAAAGCCTAGATTGCCCCGCGTGTCATTCCTCCTGTGGAGGAGAAAGGGGGCCTCTGTCGTCCCAGGTGGTCAGGGTTTCCCGTGGTTCCAGGTGCGTCAGTACCTGAATTCCGGGCAGGGCCGCCTGAATGTCTGATTCCAGCTGCTCCAGCAACTGGTGGCCTCGATGCACGGTCCAGTCTCCCGGCACCAGAATGTGCACCGACATGAACTTTCGCGCCCCTGCCTGGCGGGTGCGCAGTTCATGGTATTGAATCCCTCGCATGCGGTACTGATCCAGCACTTGCATGATGGCATCCTGCTCCGGGATGGGAATGGCCGTGTCCAGAAGGCCCAGGGCTGAACGGCGCAGCAGCTGCGCTCCCGTCCAGAGGATGTTGGCGGCGACCAGAAGGGCAATGACGGGGTCCAGTCTTTCCCACCCCGTCAGGACGACGGCTCCCACACCCACGATGACACCCGCTGAAGTCCACACGTCGGTCATGAGATGGTGGGCATTGGCTTCCAAAGTGATGGAACGATAGTTGCGGCCAGCACGGAGCAAAATACGGGAAACTCCCAGATTCAGCACTGCGGCCAGTGCGCTGATGCTCAAACCGATCCAGATTTGTTCCAGGGGCTGTGGGCTGACGAGGCGAGGAATGGCAGCCCACGCGATGCTTCCCGCAGCCAGGAGAATGAGCGCTCCCTCGAAGCCACTGGAAAAGTATTCTGCCTTGCTGTGGCCATAGGCATGGTTTTCGTCGGGGGGGGCGGAGGCGATGGTGAGAGCCACAAGGGCAACCACAGCCGCCACAAGGTTGACCACCGATTCCATGGCATCGGACAGAAGCCCTACGGAACCGGTCAGGTAGTATGCTGTCCCTTTGAGGGCAATGGTCACCACGGCGGCGAAGATAGAAAGCCAAACATACTTTGTCAGAGTCCAGGTTCCCATGAGGCGCGCCTGTGATATTGAGGACCCCAGTTTCCATCATGCGGGAGAATGCCATGCAAGAGCCCCCTCTGAAATAACAAGGGCTCTTGTCAATGGTTTTGATGTCAGGTTTTTATATGGTTAACACAAAAGCGGGTCATGATCAAAATTCCTCGTCTGCACTCTTTTCTTACAGGTTTTTTTGAAACGGAAAAAGATTTCCCGGGATAAGGATCTTTGCCCGGTTATTCATGGTATTTTCTTTGTCTGACCTCATGCCCTGCGGTGGACATTCGGGCATATGAGCATTAACTATGCACTTAGTGGAATGATATCGCAAAAGACGCGAATATCGTGACCGTCATTTTTCTCAATGGATCAATCGATGGAGGGAAAATCATGAGCGCAGACAACAAGACTCTCGATGTTTTTTGTGACGCAGTGGCCATGAAGGAAAAAAAGATGGCTCTTTACGAAGATGCCATGAAATCATGCCCGGATAAAGTCGGAGTTGAAACTTTTCGAATGCTCAAGGAGGCGGAAGCAGATCATCTCAAAAGCCTTCAAGCGACCTATGAAGAGCTCAAGGCGGGCAAGGCTGACTTGAATGCCTGTAAGCTTCAAGATTTTGGGGGTGAAGCGAAGAAAGCTGACCTTCGAAAGATTGCTGACGAGCATGGAAAAATGCCCAAGGCCTGTCTGGACGACGTGGCAGCCATCAGCACGGGCATGAAGCTTGAGGACGAAAGCATCAAGTATTTGTCGGAGCGCTTGAAGGGATCTGCAGACCCTGCAGAAAAACAACTACTGGAAAAGCTGGTCGCTGAAGAGCGGGAACATTTTGTGATGCTCTCAGATCTGAAGTTCTATTATGAGGACACGGAGAACTGGTTTTTGGAAAAAGGCGGAAACCGCCTGGATGGAGCCGGGGACTTTGCATGATGATTGACCCTTGCGCCCAATGTGGTGCATAAAGGTTCGAAAGGCATGAGCATGAGAAAGGCCACATGTTTCATGCCTTTCGCCCATGTGTTTGAGGCAACGCGTGGTGGGTTTTTTCGGGGAGTTTTCAGAACTCTTCGGGAGGTCAGTGGATTCATGTGGTCCTACATTTTTTGGAGGTGACACAAATGGCAAAAAGAAAGAGACACAAAGTGACCGGACAGTGTCCCCAGTGTGCGTGTGGGGATGTCACGTTCGTTCCTTCCGAGGAAATGATGGAGAAATACACCGGTCCCGAGGAGGAGATAGAGATTTTGTGCCCCTCCTGTGGAACCAAGCACAAAGGAAAGCTGGAAGTGGAGGAAGAATAGGCCTTCACGGATTTCCAGTGATCCCCATGACATTTCAGAAATCGCCCCATTGAGAGAAAATCATGAGATGCATCACGTTGCTTTGGGGTGCCAAACTGCTTCACTGGGTTTAGCGCAGCGCTGAACTGCCCATTCCATCATGAGCAACTCCAAACTGGGAGGAAATCATGACAACACCTGAACATTGCCCAGGGTTTGAAAAACACAAAAACTTGAAATCCTTCACGTGCAAGTGCCCGGAATGCGGCAAGGAAAAGGAGATCTTCTCCGATGAATTTCACAAGACGCACCTTTGTCCCGGCTGCAAAAAAGAGATTGATTTCACCAAATGCTCTTTGGAGGCTTCCGCGTAGGATTCCCTTTTGAAACTCCGTTTTTATCTGACTTAAAAGCGGTCATGCGTCTTCCCGGGTTCACATGGTGGACGGGGAAAGGGTATGTTCAAGCCCTTTCCCTCACCCATCCATCCAAACCTTCCTGCCTTGCCTTTCCAATCCCCATAATGAACTCTCCTGCAAGCAAGCTGAAATGTGGAGGGAACCATGAGCAACCGACTCAGCCTGGAAAAGAGTCCTTACCTGCTTCAACACGCCCATAACCCCGTGGACTGGTACCCGTGGGGTGAACAAGCCTTTGAAAAAGCCAGGGAAGAGGACAAACCGGTCTTTCTGTCCGTGGGGTATGCCACCTGCCACTGGTGTCATGTGATGGAGCGCGAGTCCTTCGAAGATGAAGAAGTGGCTGAACTGCTCAACGACCGCATGGTGTCCATCAAGGTGGACCGCGAAGAAAGGCCCGACATTGACCAGATTTACATGACCGTTTGCCAGGCGCTCACGGGCAGGGGAGGATGGCCCCTTTCCGTATTCATGACCCCCGATCGAAAGCCATTTTTTGCGGGAACCTATTTTCCCAGGAGTGCCCGCATGGGCATGGTGGGTTTTGCGGATCTCATCGAGCAGATCTCGGAACTTTGGAAAAAGGACCGAAACAAAGTTTTGGAGGTGGGGGACCAGTTGACCCATGCCATTCAGCCCCGAAAAATTCTTCCCTCCGACGAAATTCCCGGTGAAGAAACACTTCGGAAAGCTTTTCAGCAGCTGGCCGGGTCTTTTGATGCCACATGGGGTGGTTTCAGCCAGGCGCCCAAATTTCCCACCCCTCATCACCTCACCTTTCTGATGCGCCATCATCATCGCAATCCCCGATCCGGGACAATGGAAATGGTGGAAAAAACATTGGACGGCATGCGCAACGGAGGGATCTTCGATCATGTGGGTTTCGGCTTTGCCCGCTATTCCGTGGACCAAAAGTGGCTGGTGCCCCATTTCGAAAAAATGCTCTATGATCAGGCCATGCTCGCCATGGCCTACCTGGAAGCCTTTCAGACGACGGGGAAGTGGCGTCATGGCCGCGTGGCACGGGAGGTATTTGAATACGTCCTTCGTGACATGACCAGTCCCGAAGGAGGCTTCTATTCGGCAGAAGACGCAGACAGTGAAGGCAAGGAAGGTTTGTTCTACGTGTGGAAGCCTGGCCAGATCCATGAAATTCTTGGGGAGGAAGAGGGGAAAGTTTTTTGCAGGTTTTACGACATCACCGATCAGGGAAATTTCGAGGATCAGTGGAGCATTCCCCACGTGTCCCGGTCTGTGGAGGCCATGGCGCCTCACTTTGGGTTGAACCCTCAAGAGTTGGAGGACCTTCTGGAAAGGGGGCGGCGTAAGCTCTTTGAAGTCCGTGAAAAACGGGTTCATCCACTCAAGGACGACAAGATCCTCACCGCATGGAATGGTCTCATGGTGGCCGCTTTAGCCAGGGGATACAAGGTGCTTGGCGATCCGGCCTACGCCACGGCCGCGGAGAAGGCAGCGGAATTTGTTCTGAATCGAATGAAAGGGCCTTCCGGGCGCCTGTACCGGCGCTTTCGTGAGGGTGACCTGGCTCATGCCGGGTATGCGGACGATTATGCCCTGTTCATTTGGGGGCTCATCGAACTTTACGAAGCCACTTTGCAGGCCGCCTGGCTCAAGGAGGCCCTCAAACTTCAGGACGACATGATTCGCCTTTTCTGGGACAACGAAGGGGGAGGTTTTTTCTTCACTGCTGAAGACAATGAATCCCTCATTGTGCGTGAAAAGGAAATTTATGATGGAGCGGTGCCCTCGAGCAATTCAGTGGCGGTGCTCAATTTGCTTCGACTGTGCCGCATGACGGGAAGAACAGACCTGGAAGAACGGGCGCACAAAAGCCTGCGAGGTTTTGCTTCCCTGGTTTCCGACTTTCCCTTGGCCTACACTCAGTTTTTGTGCGCCCTGGATTTTGCCGTGGGTCCCGTCAGTGAGGTCGTCATCGTGGGGAGTGGGGAGGATTCGCGACTGAAGGCGATGGCGAAGGCTGTTCATCGTTCTTTTCTTCCCCGCCATGTGCTGCTCCACCATGAACCTGGTTCCCGGAAGGGGGAGGCCATGGTTTCCCTGGCTCCCTTTCTGAGAGACATGCACGAGGTGGAAGGAAAACCGGCCGCCTACGTTTGCCGCGGCCGCAGCTGCGCTCAACCTGTGACGGATGTGAAAGTTTTTGAGGGGAGCCTTTTGGAGCATTGATGTTCAAAGGTGCTCCTTGTTCAATCCTGGGATGGGTTTGGGGCATCATGACCTTGTGGCGCCATTTGGTCCGCTTTTCGGCGTGATTATGGCCTGTTTTTGGCGGGTTTCTGAATCCCGCCTCATGGGCGCGCCATGCTCTCCAGGG
>PXBG01000133.1 GCA_003566995.1 Syntrophobacteraceae bacterium | reverse complement strand
GGAAAAATGCAGAACGCGTTCAACGCGTTCACGCTGCAAAATCAAGATGTCCGGGGGGCAGGGTTCGCGGGTTTTTCGGTAAAAAGAGAAACGGGTCAATGAAGAGGTTTTTCCGTCATTCTGTTCTGCCTGGCAGCCCCAAACAATTCGGTTTCCCGCCCCTCCTCACTGACCCGTTCCGGGAGAAGTTTCCATGAGCTTTTTTCAGCATGGGAAAATCATTTGACGCTCTCGCTCAAAGTTTTGCCCGGTTTGAACTTGACAGTCCTGGAGGCGGGTATGGTGATTTTTTCTCCCGTGCGGGGGTTGCGCCCTTCCCGTTCGGACCTTTCGCCCACGCTGAAGGTTCCGAAGCCCACCAGCGTGACTTTGTCTCCCGAACCCAGCGCATCGGTGATGCCATTCACAAATCCATCGACGGCCTTTTCAGCCTGAGCTTTGGTGATGTTGCAGTCTTTCGCTATCCTGGAAATCAAATCTGCCTTGGTCATGCTCTTTTCTCCTCATTGATCGCTGTTGAGTAGTATCCTCTGAAGCCTGTCCACCCTGTGTTCAATCCGGCCTTTCACCTCCCTTCAAAAAATGGTTTAAGCCCCTTTTCCAAAGGATCCCAAAAGTGTGTGCCAATATTGCAAAGCGAATGTGACTTCTCCGGCGCCCTGGACGGTGGATAATGGATGGAAGCGATGGGTAGCGAGCGGAAGGGCACAATGGAATAATCATAGAACCAGCGCAGTCATTTGTCTCAAGGCAGATCGGGCCGTTCCTGAAAAAAGCCGCAACGCCATCTTCAAAGCCCGCAAATTGGCGCTATTCTAAGTCCTGAACAAATGAAACACAACAGTTTTTAAGCATCTGAGCCATTTGAGAGGGTGACCCGGGCAAGATTGACATTGAAAGGTCTTTTGCTATACTCTCGCTGGTTTGATCGTGGACCCTGCTTTCAGGGTTTCCATGCACCTGGCGTCACCCTTCAGCAAGAGAAAGGGACACGGCTTTGCGTCAACCCAAATTCATATTCGTCACGGGCGGGGTTCTGTCCTCACTGGGAAAGGGGCTCGCGGCAGCCTCCATCGGGGCTCTCATGGAAAGCAGGGGATTGAGGGTCACCCTTCAGAAACTGGACCCCTACATCAATGTGGATCCGGGCACCATGAACCCTTTCCAGCATGGAGAGGTCTTCGTCACCGATGACGGCGCCGAGTCGGACCTGGACCTGGGGCATTACGAGCGCTTCACCCACGCCCTCATGAGCAAGAAGAACAACTTCACCTCCGGAAGCATCTATCACTCTGTTATCACAAAGGAAAGAAGGGGCGACTACCTGGGGGGCACCGTGCAGGTCATTCCCCACGTGACCGACGAGATCAAGGCGTGCATCCGCAGCGCCGTGGAGGGGGTGGACATCCTCATCGTGGAAATCGGGGGCACCGTGGGAGACATTGAAAGCCTCCCTTTCCTGGAAGCCATCCGGCAGTTCCGCAGTGACGCGGGCCGGGAAAACGTGGTCTACATTCACGTGACCCTCGTCCCCTACATGAAGGCCTCGGGGGAAGTGAAGACCAAACCCACCCAGCACAGCGTGAAGGAGCTTCGGGGCATAGGCATTCAACCGGACATTCTCCTCTGCCGCACGGAAAAGTTTCTTCCACCGGACATCAAACGCAAAATCGGCCACTTCTGCAACGTGGAAACCGACGGGGTCGTCACCGCCAAGGATGTGGACTGCATCTACGAAGTGCCCCTGCTCTTTCACCAGGAAGGGCTGGACGAAAAGATCCTGAAGCTGCTCAACATCTGGACGCGAAGTCCCCGCCTGGAAGAGTGGGAACAGCTGGTCCGGCGCCTCCGGGAGCCCAGGCACAGCGTCAACATCGCCATCGTGGGCAAGTACATCAACCTCACGGAATCCTACAAAAGCCTCAACGAAGCCCTCACTCACGGGGCTGCGGCCAACGAAGTCAAGGTCAACCTTCAGTACGTGGATTCCGAGAATGTGGAAAAAGATGGGGGCGAGGCTCTCCTGGAGGGGGCAGAGGGGATCCTGGTGCCCGGCGGATTCGGCGAACGGGGCGTGGAGGGCAAAATCAAGGCCATCCGCTACGCCCGGGAGAACCGCATTCCCTTCCTGGGCATCTGCCTCGGCATGCAGCTGGCCACGGTGGAATTCGCCCGTCACGTGGCCGGGCTGGAAAAAGCTCACAGCATGGAATTCGACAAGCACTCGCCCCATCCCGTCATTTTTCTCATGAGGGAATGGTTCGACTACAAAAACAACACGGTCATACGCCGGGATGAATTGGCGGACTACGGGGGCACCATGCGCCTGGGCGCCTATCCCTGCACCCTGGAGCCGGACAGTTTCGCCCACAGAGCATATGAGTGCCAGGAAATTTCCGAACGGCACCGGCACCGGTATGAATTCAACAACGACTACCGGGATGTCCTGGCACAGCATGGATTGCGCTTCAGCGGCCTTTCCCCCGACCGCAACCTGGTGGAAATCGTGGAACTGCCCGACCATCCCTGGTTCCTGGGCTGCCAGTTTCACCCCGAGTTCAAATCCCGTCCCATGTCTCCCCACCCCATTTTCCGGGATTTTGTGCGAAAGAGCCTCGAGGAAGCCCGAAGGAAACAGCCGGAAAAGTCTAGGGACCTCTCCTCATGCTGAAAATTCATGAACCTTCAAGATCAGCATTCCCCGGGGAAGGCCGCCATGGAAGCTTTTGATGTCAGGGGGCAGACCCTGGGAGGGGATCGTTTCTTTGTCATCGGCGGTCCCTGTGTCATCGAAAATGAAGACATGGTCCTTCACATCGCCCGGTTTCTGAGGGACACCTGCCGATCCCTGGGAATCGGCTGCGTGTTCAAAAGCTCCTACGACAAAGCCAACCGGACCTCCCTCCATTCCTTTCGGGGGCCGGGCCTGGAAAAAGGCCTTCAGGTGCTGGACCGCGTGCGCAAAGAGACGGGCATTCCCGTTCTCACGGACATCCACAGCGCCCCTGAAGCCGCCGTGGCGGCCACGTGCGCGGACATCCTTCAGATTCCCGCTTTCCTGGCCCGCCAGACAGACCTTCTTCAGGCCGCGGGCATGACGGGAAAACCCGTCAATGTGAAGAAAGCCCAGTTCCTCGCCCCCTGGGACATGCACCAGTCCGTGGAAAAGGTGCGCGCCACGGGCAACGGCCGCATCCTGCTCACGGAACGGGGAACGGTCTTCGGCTACAACAACCTGGTGGTGGACATGAGGTCCATCGCCATCATGAAGGAGCTGGGCCATCCCGTTGTCTTCGACGCCACCCACAGTGTGCAGCTTCCCGGGGGCATGGGAAGCTCTTCAGGGGGGCAGAGGCAATACGTGGCGCCCCTGGCCTGTGCCGCCGTCGCCGCGGGCGCTCACGGGGTCTTTCTGGAAATGCACCCCGATCCGGACAGGGCCCTGTGCGACGGACCCAATTCGCTGCCCCTGGAGGAAGTGCCCCTTCTGCTGGAAAAACTGGTGCGCATTCACCAATTGAAATGACCAGGATGCATGGGCGGGAAGGAAGAAATCCATCGCCGCCCTCGTGAGACCCAAACCCGCCGGGAATGATGCCGCGCTGGCGGAAAATGTCCCTGGAATGAAAGGTTCTCCCAGCCTCACCGCTGTCATTGCGGACGCAACGGGGCATGAGACATCTTCCAGAACTCACTTCACCCGGGAGCCCGTTCCATGGACGGGCAAGAGGAAGGCTTCATGAATCTCCAGGAAATTTCTCCGGAACTGAAACAACGCATGCAACCCCTCAGGCTCATGATCTTCGATGTGGACGGGGTGCTCACGGACGGGCGCGTCATCTATCACGACGATGGCTCGGAAATCAAGGCCTTCGACGTTCAGGACGGGCACGGAATCAAACTGCTGCAAAGGGCCGGCTTCGAAGTGGCCCTCATCACGGGGCGCCACTGCGCCGCCGTGGACCATCGTGCCCGAGGGCTGGGCATTCGAAGAGTCTTCCAGGGAGTTCACGTGAAAATGGATGCCTACGAAAAAATCCTCATGGAAACGGGCCTCGCTCACGAGCAGGTGGGCTACATGGGCGATGACCTCATCGACATTCCCGTCATGAGAAAAGTGGGATTTTCCGTGGCGGTTCCCAACAGTTCCCCCCATGTGCTTCCCCATGCCCATTACGTGACCCGGAAAACAGGGGGCTGGGGGGCCTGCCGCGAAGTGTGCGAAATGCTGCTCATGGCCCAGGGACTCTGGGAAAGCGTCACCGGCCGCTACTTCAAGGATTGAATGAAAATGAACCGGTGTGCCCGGATTTTCGCGCCCGCCGGCAACAGGCAAACCCTCAAAAATCATGAGTTTTCACCCCGTTTCAAGCGTGAAGAACACGAGCTTTCCCACCGGCATCCCTCTCGCAATGCCTTGCGATTCCTCCCGAAAACGGCGGCTTCCTTTCAGCCCAATCCCCCCGCCCTTCAACACCCCAGGGCGAACAAAGTGGTTCAACTGCCCGGAGGCGCTCAAGCTTTCAACGTCACTCCCGCGCAGGCAGGAACCCAGCTTCTCTTACCCCAACCCGGAACATGCTTTCAACGTCAACCCGGAACATGCTTTCAACGTCATTCCCGCGCAGGCGGGAATCCAGCAGTTCCATCAGCATGCCCCCGTCATTCTTATTCGTCACTCCCGTCTTATTCGTCATTCCCGCGCAGGCAGGAGTCCAGCTTCTCTTACCCCAACCCGGAACATG
>PXBG01000138.1 GCA_003566995.1 Syntrophobacteraceae bacterium | reverse complement strand
CAGCACAGACTCACTATTTAGTTTCCAAAGAACAGTGCCCCTGCCCTCAGGGACTTTTAAATCTACCGCTTTCAAACCCTTCCGTCAAGAAATTTTCTCCCCGACGACAAGAATTCGTAACTTACTCCCTTTTTCTCCCTTCGTCAACTCTTTTTTCGCCCCCTCTTCCCCCGCTCTCAAGCGGAAAAAAAAAGACCACCGCGAAACCGTCTCCCAAAAGGAAATGACCTTCTACACTTCAAACCCCCCTCCTGTCAACGGGTTTTTTTGGCTCACCTCACGAACAAGAAAGCGATGGCTTTCCATGCTTCAGTGCAACGAGAACCCCTTGTTCACAAGGTTTCAAGACATTTTGCGGTGCTTTTTGGCATATGCGGCCGCCTCCATTCCTGCCACGCATCCCTCTCCCACAGCCTTCGCCATCTGCCAGGGGGGGCCACAAATGTCACCGGCAGCATAGATTCCCGGAACATTTGTTTCCTGTTTCTTGTTCACGGAAATGTAGCGCAGGGATTCTGTATCGAGCATGACCCCCAAATTGGCGGCCAGATCCAGCGCCCCTTTTGCCCCCAGTTCAATGAAAATCCCCTTGACCTGCAACTTTTCTCCGCTTTGAAGCTCCACCTCTTCCAACTCATTCTCCCCCACAATGGATTTGACCCAGGTTCCCCGGTGCTTCACTATGTCGCTGCTTTCCACCTGAAACCCGAGGTGCTCATTCACTCTGGCTTCCTCGTAAACCAAATGCACCTCGCTCGCGAGCAAAAGAAGATGCAAGGCTCCTGAGAAGGCCGCGCTCTCATTGCCGACAACCGCCACAGGTTCTCCACGGAAAAAATTCCCATCACACTCAACGCAGTAACTCACCCCTTTGCCCAGCAGGTCTTTTTCTCCGGGGACGCCCAAACGGTTCCTTGAAACACCCATGGCAAGGATCACGGCTGCAGCATGAAGGTTTTGACCCGATTCCAGGCTGGCCGACAGGGTGCCGTTCTCCAAAAGATCTATGCCCACCACATCCACATCCATGAACTCTGCTCCAAACTTTTCCGCCTGCCGCCTTCCCTGATCCAGAATGTCCTCGCCCGCAAGGATGTCGTCCATGCAGCAGTAATTTTCAATGTGGGCTTTGTAAAGAGAGGATCTCTGAACACGTCCCAGGACCACCACCCGTGTTTTGGCTCGAGCAGCATGCACAGCGGCCTGGAGCCCCGCAGGGCCACTTCCCAGAATGATGACATCGTAGTGCAAAGGATTTTTCTCCATTTTTCCGCCTCCCCTTTGAAACTGAAACAGATATCCGCCATTTTCACAAAAAGGTTATTCCCCACCCATTCTCCAGGACTTCTTTGACATGGACTCATCCCCAGGAACCCCGGGCTGGGCAGGTCAAGAAGCATGGGCACATTCCTCACCCAGGAAACACAAGCTTTCTCCAGGGCAATCGCATCCAAACAGTGTGTGCAGGGTCTTTGGGGTCATGTGGCAAAAACACCCTCGGCCCAGTTCAGCACCTGGCCCCTTTCCTCTCGGAAACCTCAGGCCGGCATGATTCTATCACGTGTGAGGCCATGGCACAGTAAGGAAACGCATGATTTTCTGTTGCCATTCTTGTGCTCTTCTTTACAATTCATTGTTTTTTTTGAATGTAAGAAAAAGATGAAACGGAGAAAGGTCGGCGAAGAGTTTCATGGGCCACCCCGTCATATACCCGTCATACAGAGGTTCCGGAGCAGCCGGAAAAGACCGGGCTTCAACTTTCCTCGGCGAGGCTGAAGGAAGGCCCCGTTCATGATTCAAAAAGCTTGAATCAGCACCATTGGCCTCTTGTCCGATGAGGCTCCAAGAGTTAATAAGCGGTTTGTTGTGTCGACTTTCAACTCAACCCCAAAAATTTGCGAGGTTCCTCAGCCATGCAGGAAAAAGGTGGATTGCTGAAGCGTTTTGCTGGCACTTTGGCTTCCATGAGATTGACCCTCATCATATTTTTAACCCTTGCTGCCGTATCGGTCCTCGGAACCCTCTTCCCTTACGGAATGACAGGGGCTGACGTACACCACCACTACCCTCCCGCACTGGCATGGTTCATACAAACCTTCAGCCTTCACGACATGTACCGCACCAACTGGTTCAGACTTCTCCTGCTTCTTTTGTGCGTGAACCTGATCATCTGCACTGTTCAGCGCCTGCCCAAAACCATCAAGTTGACCCGTCAGCGGGACGAAGAGTTTTCCAGCGATAAAATTGCCAAATTTTCCCAAAATTTTCAGATGACAACCGCACAGCCTGTTGAAACGGCGGCCGCTTCCATCGGCAAGGTCATGGGTGCTCAATTCGGGCCCCTAAAAACCATCGGCGGCGCGGGAAAATTTTCTGGTCTGGCAGAGCAAGGCAGGTGGAGCTCTTTCATGGTCTATTTCATTCACCTGAGTGTGCTCATCATTCTGGTCGGTGCCATCATCGGTTCCCTTTTCGGCTTCAAAGGAATCATGAACATCATCGAAGGGGAAGCCTCAAACACCGTGATGCTGAGCAGGGGCCACGAAAGGCTAGAACTTCCCTTTGCTGTGCGCTGCGACGCATTTTCCATCTCTTACTATGAAACGGGAACACCCAGGGAATACCGGTCAGACCTCACGATTCTCAAGGGTGATGAAGAAATCCTTCAGACTCCCATCCGCGTCAATCATCCCCTGACCTATGGGGGCATAACCTTTTACCAATCCACTTATGGTTCATTTCTGACAAGCCTCGACCTGGAGATCAGGGACACGGAATCCGGCAGGACCTGGACCAAGAACATGCGCATGCGGACCCCTGAGACCCTTCCCGGCACCACCGACCAAATCCAGGTCATGGATTACAGGGAAGACATTGCCCAGCTGGGCCCCATAGTGATCATGGCCATGCTTCGGGAAGGAGAGGAAGCCACCGGAGCCTATGTTCTCGTGAACGACCCGGATTTTCACGGCAACAGAATTTCCAATTACCACTTCGCCATACAGGAAGCGGAGACCGCCCGGTACACGGGATTGCAGGTCAAAAGCGATCCGGGAGTCTGGGTGGTGTATGTGGGGTTTTCAGCCCTTCTCATCGGAATCATATTGGCCTATTACATGAGCCACCGAAAAATTTGGGTGGTGGCCGAACCCTCTCGTCAATTCCCTGGCAGGACGCAAGTGACCCTGGGCGGGAGAGCCAACCGAAATCCTCTGGCATTCGAGGAAGAGTTCCAAACGATTTGTCAAGGTGTGGAACAGGAACTCAGGGCCAGCGAGAATAAGGACTCTGAAACATGATGGAAAGCTCCCTGCTCTTAAGCATCTCCACATTCGGTTTTCTTTTAAGTTTCGTTTTCTACCTCTCAGGCCTGGTGTTCCACCGGAAACGGCCATTGAAGTGGGGGAGCGTCTCGGCCTGGATTGTTCTCGTCATTCTCACCGCCGGCATTGCCCTCCGCTGGATCGAGTCATACCAACTGGGCTTTGGCCGGGCTCCCCTTTCCAACCTATACGAATCTCTGGTTTTCGCTGCCTGGTCCATCGCCCTCATTTATCTTCTGCTGGAACTGCGCACCAGATACAGGGTGCTCGGGGTCTTTCCCCTGTTGTTTTGCTTTCTCGCCATGGCCTATGCATCCTTTTCAGGCATGGACTCGGCCATACGCCCCCTGGTGCCCGCCCTCCAGAGCAACTGGCTCATCATTCACGTGGTCACGTGCTTTTTCGGGTATGCCGCTTTCACTGTCTCTTTCGGCATCAGCATTTTATATCTTTTTCGTGCAGCCCATAAGCCCAACCCTCACCCCAAGGGAGTCTATGCCCTGCTTCCGCCACTGAAGCAGATGGATGAGTTCAACTACCAAATGATCTTTTTTGGATTCATCTGGCTTTCCCTGGGCATCATTTCCGGTGCGGTGTGGGCGAATTCAGCCTGGGGAACCTATTGGAGCTGGGACCCCAAGGAGACATGGTCCCTCATCACCTGGCTGGTCTACGCAGCTATCCTTCACGCCAGAAACATCAGAGGATGGCGAGGCAATCGCGTGGCCCTGCTCTCCCTGGTCGGATTCGGCTGTGTCCTTTTCACTTATTTTGGCGTAAACTTTCTTCTGAGCGGCCTTCACAGTTATGGCAGTTTTTAACACTTGAAAGAGGGAAAAGACTCATGTTTGGACTGGGGATCACTGAAATTTTGATAGTGGGGTTGATCATTCTCGTTTTTGTGAGCGGTCGGAAGCTGCCCCAAATAGGCGGGGACCTGGGGAAAGCCATCTCCAACTTCAGGCATTCCATCCGCGGTGAAGACAAGAAGGAAGAGGACGTGAAAAAAATCGACCAGTAAAACCTGTCGCGGAACGATTCCCGCTGGGCTTGCATCAATACGGAAGCGTTTCCCACCCCTATTTTCAGTTTTAGTTTCTTTTTCAAATTTTCTCATGACGGGGAAACATCTTCAATTGTTCATGAGCCACCATCTCAGAGAATCGCTGAGTCGCCACAAATTTCTCCGAATTTTTCGAATCTGAAACGTCTCAGGAGTTTATGTTTATGTTCGGAATTGGATTCCCGGAACTGGTTGTTCTTCTGGTGGTCGCATTGATCGTCGTGGGTCCAAGCAAGCTTCCCGACCTGGCCCGAGCGCTGGGAAGAGGCTATGCAGAATTCAGACGGGCAACCAACGAACTCAAAGAAACTTTCGATCAGGATGAAACGGTACGTGGCATCAGAAACGAGTTCTCAACGGCTCAAAAGGATATTTTTTCGCTCAAGTCCGACCTTGATGCTCACGCCCGGAAGAATTTGCATCATCCGAACGAAGATGAAGAGACCCTCATAGCCTCCGCAGAAGACAAGCACCAACAGATGAAGGAAGGGGATTCTCCATCCAGTTCCAACGGATCCCCAACAAAGAAAATTGAAGACACTCATTCATCATAGATCGGCCCTTTTCCCCATCTGCGAGGAGAACGAGGATTCATGTCCCAAGACAAAATGCCCTTCACGGAACACCTCGAAGAGCTTCGAAAGCGTCTGATCATCTCTGCCATTGCCATCTTTGTGGGCTTTCTCATCTGCTTTGCCTTCAAAGAAAAAATATTCCAGTTTTTGATGACACCCTGGATCGATGCACTTCCCGAAGGACACGAGAATCAACTGATCTACACCGCTCCTCACGAGGCCTTTTTCACCTACATCAAAGTTTCCCTCATAGCGGGCCTGGGAATCGCCTGCCCTGTGGTGTTCTACCAGATGTGGCGGTTCATAGCTCCGGGCCTTTATGAAAACGAGCGCAAGTATATTTTTCCGGCGGTTTTCTTCTCCAGTTTCTTTTTTCTGGCAGGGGCCCTCTTCGGCTACTTCTTCGTATTTCCCGTCGGGTTCCGTTTTTTTGCATCCTTTGCGAGCGAAATGATCACCCCCATGGTGAGCACCAAGGAGTTCCTGTCCTTTTCCACCCGTTTGCTTTTGGGTTTCGGCGTCGCTTTTGAGCTTCCTGTGGTCGCTTTTTTCATGGGAAAACTCGGCCTGGTCACTTCACGGTTTTTAAAAAAGCAACGCAAGTTCGCCATACTGGGGTTGTTTTTCATCTCAGCCATCCTGACACCGCCTGATGTGATCTCTCAGGTCATGCTGGCGGGACCTCTTTTACTGCTTTATGAAATGAGTGTTTGGATAGTCCATTTCTTCGGCAAAAAGCCCATTGCCGAAGAAATGGCTCAAGAGGAAAAAACTCAGGCATCCAGGTAACGAGGGTATCTGTTTAGAATTGAACTTTAGGAGATGTGTTCCATGAAGCCAATCATGCTGGTCGTGGCCACCAGAAACCGCGGCAAGTCCCAGGAAATCAGAGACATCTTGAAAGACTTTCCCATTGAACTGAGGGATCTCAATGATTTTGGCCCCATTCCGGAAGTGACCGAAGACGGGGAGACATTTGACGACAACGCCTACAAGAAAGCGAGTTTCACAGCCAAAATACTTGGCCTGCCCACTCTGGCGGACGATTCGGGCCTTGAAGTGCGCGCCCTGAACGGAGCCCCGGGAGTTCATTCCGCAAGATACGCCGGCCCCAAGGCCACGGACCAGGAAAACAACGAAAAGCTCCTAGAAGCGCTCCATGGAGTTTCCGACAGAAGGGCAAGATTTTGCTGCGTCATATCTCTTGCAATGCCATCGGGTCCGGCCCTCACTTATGAAGCCACTTGCGAGGGCGAAATTTTGGAAGCACCCCGCGGGGAAAAGGGTTTTGGGTATGACCCCCTCTTTTTTTATCCCCCAGCTGGCAAAACATTCGGCGAAATGAGTCTCGAAGAAAAAGCGGATGTGAGCCACAGGGGGAAAGCCCTTTCGGACCTCAAGCGGGAATTCAAAAGCGTGATCAAATGGCTGGAAATCAGGCAGCAGGAAGAAATGCGCATGCGAGGCCTGGGCGAGGAGATTTGTGTTCACGACGACACTTCCAACTCATGACAAAAGGTTTCCTTCCCTGGGAACCCTTCACCCGTTTGCGGAAAAAATGGGCTTCAACCTCATTCAGAAACAGCATTTTGACCGGTTTAAAAAGAAAGAAAGAGTACGAAAGGAAGTCCCATGGACAAAAGTTTGCTCGTGGCAGTAGGCGACGACATGAGTTCTTTGCATGGTGTGCGCTTTCTCTGCTCCTTTTTCAGCCAAAAGGAATCCCTGGAGGTCACCCTCTGCTACATTGCCCCACTATCGGCTTCCAAAGACTTTAAAGCCCCGGCTCAACCGCTGCGTTTTCAAACAGTGGACCGGGAAATAGCAGCGCAGTATTCGAGGACAGGGCATGAATCCATTGACGCCGGCATCGACGTTCTTCTTTCCAGAGGGTTTCACAAAGGGAAGGTGACCACCAAATACCGAGGCAAAAGACTGGGAACGGTGAAAGATTTGGTGCAGGAGGGCAAGAGAGGGATTTATGATGCGGTTGTTCTCGGAAGACGGGGCTATGCCCTTTTCGAGCAGGCACTCGACACGAGCGTGAGCCGTCAAATGCTGGATCAAACAATTGATTTTCCTGTTTGGATTTGCCGCCAGCCGGAGGAAGGACGCCGCCACGTTTTACTTTGCATGGATCCATCGGAACCAAGCATGCGCATTGCGGATCACGTGGGCTTCATGCTCAAGGAGGAGAAGCAGCATGAAGTCAAGCTGTTCTCCGTGGACGACGGCAGCCAGAAAGACATGGAGGGTACCCTGGAGAAAGGGAAACAGGCGCTGCTGATCAATGGCATCGAAGAAGCGAGAATCACCTCACAGATCATCAAAGCCTCCAACGTTCCCGAGGCCATCCTTTCAGAAGGGAAGCGCAACGCCTATGCCGTCATCGCCATGGGCCGGGGAGGAACCCCTCAGAAGGGTCTTTTCAAAAAATGGTTCATTGGCTCGAGGAGCCTCAAGGTGTTTGAACATACAAGCAAAAGCGTCCTCTGGCTCAGCCGTTGAACTGACGGGACAAAAAAAGCGGAAGCCCGGAATCACGGGGCTCATTCAAGCTCCAAAATTTCACCGAGGGTCACTCTGAATTTTTGCCGGCTCATGGGACTGCAGCTTTTTGTCATGAAAGCAGGGCATCTCATGGCAATTCACAACACCCGAACACACAGGTTCCCATGCTGCTCTCATCCGGTTGAATTTTCCCGAAGTTCTTTCCAGCACCGTGTTTCCGTTGATATCCATGGCAGTGACGGACTGGCAAAAAGTGATCAATTCAACCGGGGACCTGCATCCCTGATTTCAGGGGATGTCCTCTCTTCAAATTGTTTGAAATTATTCACAAACATCTCGGCGACCTTTCTTGCCTGCTCATCATACGCACCCCTGTCTTGCCAAGTGCTCCTCGGATCCAGTATCTCGGGGGGAACCCCTGGGCACTCTTCAGGAACCTGCAGCTGGAAATTGGGATCCTCCCGTGTGGAAACCTCTGCCAGGGATCCCTCCAGTGCGGCCCTGAGGATGGCTCGGGTGTGTGAGATGCTGATTCTTTTTCCCACGCCATGGGGACCACCGCTCCAACCCGTGTTCACCATCCACACCTTCACATCATGAGCGGCGATTCTCTCCCCAAGCAAACTGGAATAGAAGGAAGGGGAAAGCACCATGAAGGGTGCTCCAAAACAAGCGCTGAAAGTGGCTTGAGGTTCTGTCACACCCGTTTCCGTTCCAGCAACCTTGGCGGTGTATCCCGAGAGGAAATAATAGACAGCCTGAGCAGGGGTCAGCTTTGCAACGGGCGGCATGACTCCGAAAGCATCCGCGGTGAGCATGATGATATTGCGGGGATGGCCTCCCATTCCACGTCTCATGGCCGACGGAATATGACTCATGGGATATGCGGCACGCGTGTTCTCCGTCAGCAGGTCCTCGTTGAGGTCCACCTTTCCCGTTACGGAATTGAAGCCCACATTCTCAAGGATCGTCCCAAAGCGCCGGGTTGTCTCATAAATTTCCGGTTCTGCCTCTGAAGACAGGCGGATCACCTTTGCATAGCATCCCCCTTCCAGATTAAAAATCCCCTCTCTGCTCCAGCCGTGCTCGTCGTCACCAATGAGGGTTCGGGCCCGATCGGTGGACAGAGTTGTCTTGCCCGTTCCCGAGAGGCCGAAAAAAATGGCCACATCCTCATCTTTGCCCTTGTTGGCCGAGCAGTGCATGGTGAGGACCTCCCGCTGGGGAAGGAGATAATTGAGAACGGTGAAAATGGATTTTTTCATTTCCCCGCCATAATGGGTGCCCCCGATGAGGATCAGTCTTTCCTTGAAATTGATCACCACAAAAGCCTCGGAACGAGTGCCGTCCATGTCGGGTATGGCGTGAAAATTGGGAGCATGAAACAGGGTGAATTGGGGCACATGCTTCATCAACTGTTCGTGATCTGCCTGAATGAAGAGGTTTCTGGCAAACAGGCTGTGCCAGGCTGTTTCGGTGATCACTCTGATGGGCATGGCATACCGGGGGTCGGCTCCTGCGAGACAATCCTGCACAAAGAGGTCCTTGGTTTGCCAGTAGGCCAGCAATCGCTGCTTGAGAACCTGAAACCTTGCGGGTTCCATTTCCTGGTTGATCTCTCCCCACCAAACCTGGCTTTTTGTTTCTTCATCCAAAACGATGAATTTGTCTTTTGGTGCCCGCCCCGTGTGTTGTCCCGTTCGAACGACCAAAGGCCCCAGATGGGAAAGACGCCCCTCCCGCCGGCGAATCGCCTGCTCATAGAGAAAGGGCGTGGGGAGGTTCCAATAAATCGCTCCGGCATTCAGAATGCCGTGATTGTCAATTCCGTAATGACTGCGGGGTGTCATGGCTGCGTTCATTGAATGTCTCCAGTGAAAAGGATTGTGTCACAATATTTTTCAATGGGATCTGGTTCCCGCCCGCGAATCTCTCCCATGTGGATGCCGAAAACCCAATGAACATGCCTTGAGCTTCCTGGAACCATACTCCATGGCGCCCTCCGGTCAAATCCATTCTTTCCATTGAACGATGCTTCTGCCCTGCACAGCATGCTCCCGGTGAAAATCACGCAAACAGCTTTTCATTCAATCCCACAAGGCCAGAAGGCTTTCTTCTATTTCCCGGGCCTTTGAAGGATCCTCCCCCAAACCCTTCAACCTATCCCAAAGATCCGGCGAAATGATTTGCTCATCGTATTCAATGACCACCGACCTGGCCACTGCGTTTGTTTTCACTCGCTGAATGCCAGGCACTGCGCGAGCAAAACTGGCCGAATCCATACTCATGGCAATGCGGAAACCTGATGGACGAACTTTGAGTCTAATGCGCCCCGGAATGTGGTGTTGGATGTCCGCATGGGGAAGAAGGCGCATCAGATTGTGAACCATCAGCTCTTTTGAATTTTTCATGGGTTGAAAACCTCTGAAAAAACTGGTCCCGCCCTCAAAGACCGGAAATGCTATTCTGAATAATGGATGGCCAGCCAGATGGTTTCTTCATCCGGTTCGGTCCATTCCACTCTGTGTCGACAGCGGGCGGGAATATTGACCCAATCCCCGGGATTGAGGACCAGAACGTTCCCACACCCTTCCATGTTCAGTCCCGCCCTTCCTTTCAGAACCATGACCCATTCATGTTGCTTCTGATCGTACCAAAATCCCTTCGGAGTTCCGTGTCCACGGGAAACGATCCTTTCGATTCGCAACCGCGGCATCCGGAGCAGATCCTCAAAGAACTCCTCTTTCAAATCCTGAGGAAGGTTTTCAAAAACATTGGACAAATTCATGGCAATTCCCGTTGCCCCTCCTGCCGCGGCCCGCGCATTTCAAATGCGGGATGGAATCGTTTTTCCTGCGGAGCATGGGCGCGAAATAGATGACTCATCGGCTTTTTTGCAAACACAGTGCGGCCTTTCTCACTCACTCCGCTCCCGGTTCAAAGCGAACATGAAAGGTTTTGCTCTTCAAGCGAATGCATTGGGAACAACTGCACGAAGGACCTTTCACAAGGGGTTTGATGCATTCACAGGAGGGTCATTATATTTTCTGGAGGTGGGATTCCAAAGCGTTATTTTGCCAGGCACCCTGAAAACACAAGCATGCCATGCCCATTGAGGGGAAAAAATCGCGGGTAAGGAGTGTGATCGTCAGACTGAGCCGGAACCTTCGGACAAAGGTTCCGGCTCAGCAGGAAAAGGCAGGGCTCAGGTCATGAATGAATTTTTAAATGTCATAGTAGAGTTTGAACTCGAGAGGGTGAGGACGCATGCGAAGGGGATCCACTTCATTTTCTCTTTTGTATTCGATCCACTTGGAAATGACGTCTTCCGTAAAAACATCCCCTTTGAGGAGAAACTCATGATCCTTTTCCAGTGCGTTAAGAGCCTCATCGAGAGAACCAGGGGTCGAGGGCACATTGGAGAGTTCCTCAGGGGTCATGGAGTAGATGTCCCGATCAAGAGGATCACCAGGGTCAATTCGATTTTCGATGCCATCCAACGCGGCCATGAGCAATGCACTGAAAGCCAGGTAGCCGTTGCATGAAGGATCGGGAAACCTCACCTCAATGCGTTTCAGCTTGGGCGATGCCGAGTACATGGGAATGCGCAGTGAAGCGCTGCGATTGCGGCTGGAATAGGCCAGGTTCACAGGAGCTTCATAACCGGGCACCAGGCGTTTGTACGAGTTGGTTGTGGGGTTGGTGATGGCGCAAATGGCCGCTGCGTGCTTGAGGATTCCGCCCGCAGCGAAAAGGGCCATTTCACTGAGCCCGGCGTACTTTCCTCCGGCAAAAAGCGGTTGCCCTTCCTTCCAGATGCTCATATGAATGTGCATGCCCGACCCGTTATCCCCAAATAGCGGCTTGGGCATGAAAGTGACCGTTTTCCCATTGCGGCGGGCCACATTCTTGACCACATACTTGTACCACTGCAACTGGTCGGCCATGCTCACCAGGGGCGAGGCCTTCATGTCAATTTCCGCCTGTCCAGCCGTGGCCACTTCGTGGTGCTGGCACTCCACGGTGAGCCCCACCTCCTGCATGGCCAGAACCATCTCTGTGCGCAGGTCTTGTTGTGTGTCCACAGGGGGCACGGGAAAATACCCTTCTTTGTGCCTCGGCTTGTAGCCAAGGTTGGGGTTTTCCATGCGCCCCGTGTTCCAGGTGCCTTCCACCGAATCTATGTAGAAAAAACCGTAATGGGAAGCCAGGTCATAACGAATGTCATCGAAAATGAAGAATTCTGCCTCGGGGCCGAACCACGCTGCGTCGCCAATTCCCGTGAACTTGAGGTATTCTTCTGCCTTCTGAGCAATGTAGCGGGGATCCCTTGAGTATCTCTCCTGGGTGAGAGGATCCACCACGTTGCAGATGAGGGTCAGAGTGGGAACAGACATGAATGGGTCCATTTGCGCCGTGTCAGGGTCGGGGATGACCACCATGTCGCTCGCATTGATGGGCTGCCAGCCTCGAATGGAGGAGCCGTCGAATCCATATCCGTTCTCAAAATCAGATTCTCCGAACTCCCCAATGGGAACCGTGAAATGTTGCCAGGTCCCCAGGAAATCCATGAATTTGAAATCCACCATTTTGGCGCCCTTTTCCTGAGCGAATGCCAGTACGTCTTTCGGGGTCATATGATTCCTCCTATCAGTTCAGTGTTTTCATGTTTGAACAAAACCCCATCAAAAGGTTTTGAACGGATTAGAGCAATTGTCTTGCCAAGACATATAAATCACTGACTTCAATGACGATTACCGGCTAAGTGTCCCGCAGGCAAACACTCCGAACAAAAGAAAAGGCACAAATTTGTTGTCTGCAGCCAACCTTGTGCACAAAATTGTATCTACAGAGAAGTCCCTTTGTGGAAAAGATGAAGCCCGGCAGAAGTCTTGGCTTTTTTTGCAAGCAATATTGAACCTTTGAAAAAAACCATCGACTCCTCATGTGAGCGTACAATTTTGTCACTTTCAGCGACTTCCTTTTCGGGCTGTGAGATTGTGGCCAGCTGGAGCGTCCCATCCTCAAAATGTCGCGAGGCACTCCAGAAGCTTTTCTCGGATTCTGCCATGAAGCTCTGTGTCCAGGAGCTTGTTTCCACTCAAATCCGTCACATAAAACACATCGGCAACCTGTGCGCCTGGAGTGGATATCTTGGCCAGCTGAATGGTGAGTTCCAGCTGGAACAGAGTGCGTGTTATGGCATGGAGAATGCCCGGGCGATCCCATGTGTAGACTTCAATGACCGTGTAGAAATCAGAGGCTTCTTCATTGACGATCACCTGGTCATCCTTGCGGGGGACGTCTCTCGTTTTGAGCAAAGAAGGTTTTCTTTTTCCGGTAAGAATCGTCTCCAGGTGACCTGCATCCTGAAGGGCCTTTGTGAACTCTGTCTGAACCTTGTCCCACAATTCCTTCGCCCTCAGGGGATCAGGAATCTTTTCCACGAGGATGATGTCCAGAGCGATTCCCGATTCCCTGGTGAAAATGTCCGCAGAAAAGATGTTGAAGCCCCGGGCCCATAAAACACCGGTGATCAGGGAAAAAAGTCCAGGGCGGTCCCTCGTGGCGATCGTGATTTGCCACATGTCCCCTTCCACCTCCCGGGCACGCAGGGAAACGGGGGCCATGTCGAGTTCCTTTTCCATCCGATAGTGAAGAAGCATGTCCTGGGGGGACTGGGAGAGCAGGTAGCGGAAGGAAAGCCGGTCAAGCCATGAAGCCACCTTCTTTCTGTCTTCGGAATCTCCCAGCAGGCTCAAAACCTGGTCCGAAACCTCCTCGGACCTTCTCTTGAAATCTTCACCTTTCCATTCACCGCGCTCCAGAAGGCGATGAACCTTGATCCAGAGTTCCCGCAGGAGGGAGGCCTTCCAGGTATTCCACGCCCCCGGTCCCGTAGCTCTCGAGTCAGCAATGGTCAGAAGGTAAAGGAGATCGAGCCGCTCGGATTCTTCCACCGATACGGCACAGCGCAAAATGGGCTTTTCATCCATGAGGTCCCGCTTCAAAGCGGTCTCTGCCAACAGCAGGTGTGTCCTGATGAGGAACTGGAGCAAATCCCCTTCCTCGTCTGACAGCCCGAGCCTCTCCGCGATGGCAGGAACCATGGACGCCCCGTGTGTCGAATGGTCTTTCCCGTGGCCCTTGCCGATGTCGTGCAGGAGCGCGGCAAGGTAGAGGATCTTTCGATTTTGAAGCTTTTGAAAAATTTCTGAAAGTTTGAGTCCCACAAGGGTCTCATCTTGCTCGTTTTCCATGCGGTGCATCTGCCACACAGTTCGCAGGAGGTGTTCGTCAACGGTATAGAGATGATACACATCGTGCTGAACGCGGTAGCGGACCTGAGAGAACTCGGGCAGAAAAGCATCTAAAAAACCTGTTTCCAACATCACCTTCAAAGCGGTGAAAGCTTTCCCTTGGTGCAGCAGTATGTCAAAAAACTGCTGCACCACTTCAGTATCCCTGCGGGCTTCCTCCGTGAATGTGCCGAGGTTTTCCCGGATCACCTGCCCGGCCTGGTGGTGAAAATGAGCGTCCGACTGAACCGCCTGCCAGAAAAACTTCATGAGGATGCGTGGATCTTTTGCCACCCATTCGGGTTCCAAAAAATGCAGATGATGTCCTTCCAGAAGAAAGGGCCCCGGAAGAACGCGCTTGCGCCAGTATCTTCTCCCGGATTTCTTCCGGGACTCTTCAAGTCGTTCCAGGAAGAAAGAAGTGGTGCGGCGGATTCGTGCCGTGTGACGGTAATACAGTCTCATGAATGCCTCAACGGCGGAGCCCTGAAGACCGTCCATGAACCCGAACCTCAAAGCGATGTGCTCCTGCTCCGGAAAGAGCAATTGATCCTGTCGGCGGCCCGTCATCTGGTGCAGTTGCAGACGCACACGCCACAGGAAGTCATAGGCCCCGTCCACCCACAATCTTTCCTGGGGGGTTATCCAACCCTGCTCTGTGAGATTATCCAGGTCTGAATCCTTCAAAAAGACCACCCCCGCCCACCTCACGAGCTGCAGGTCCCTCAGGCCGCCAACCCCCTCCTTCACATGGGGCTCGAGGAGATAAGAGCTCTCGCCGTACTGCTGCAACCTTCCCTGACGGTACTGTTTGAGATTTTTGAGGAACTTGTTTCGGTTCTGTCGTCCGAACTGGTTCTTCAAGTTCTGACGCCATTCGTCGTAGAGAGGGCGGTTTCCTGCAATGTATTCTGTTTCCAGGTAGGTGGTGAGGGCAGAGAAGTCCTCGCTCATGAGCCGCTTGAGTGCAGAGGGGGTTGCGGTCACATGCCCCACTTCAAAACCGCTGTCCCAGAGCCCATAAATCAGGTCTCTGAGAACTTCCTGCAATGACTCGGAAAGCCTGCCCTTATGCAGGAAAAGTATGTCCACGTCCGAGACAAAGCTGAGCTCTTCCCTGCCAAAACCACCGACGGCAACGAGAGCCCATGCGTCGTGAGAAATCTTCTCATGCTCAAAAGACCTGGAAATGATCTCCCTGAAGTGCTGTGCGTAGCTCCTCGCTGCCAGAAGCCCGGGCACATCATTGCGACACATCTGCAAAAAGGTCTGGCGGGCCTCCTTGAGTTTTTGAGGCAGAAAATGAAATCGCTTCTGGGCCATGGCATCCTTTCAAATGGAGAGATATCTGTTTGATCGCGCCCCCTGAAGAGATGGATTTGTCATGAGTGAATGGGTCCAGGTCTTCCGGGCCACAGACCCATGTCAAACCCTGACCTTTTCTCTCGATGCCCTTTTCACAGGGCATCCTCTCCCACCTCACCGGTCCTGATTCGAATGCATTCTTCAAGAGGAACCACGAATACCTTTCCGTCTCCAATCTTGCCCGTGTTGGCCGCCGATCGAATTCCATCCACCACTTCACCCACCTGATGATCGGAAACGGCCACCTCAATCTTTATTTTCGGCAGAAAATCCACTACATATTCAGCCCCCCGGTAGATTTCCGTGTGTCCCTTCTGCCGCCCGAAACCTCTCACTTCCGTGACCGTCATTCCCTTCACACCAAGGTCTGTCAGCTTTTCTTTCACATCGTCCAGCTTGAATGGTTTGATGATCGCCTCGATCTTTTTCATTTTCCACCTCCGAAGGAACTGGAACATTCATGTTGAGAGCAACCCCTGAAGTCATTTCAGAGGGATGGCACATCCGGTCTCCGTGAGCGCCTCAGATCATCCTGCCTTCACGGTACCTGTGAGCAATGGGGTTTCTTCTACCCGTTCCAAAAGCCTTTGTGGTCACCCTGAGAATGGGCGGCGCCTGCCATCTCTTGTATTCGCTGGTGTCGACGCTATTGAGGACCCACCGGACAGTCTGGGGGTCCCATCCCTGAGCGATGATTTCCTCAACGGCCATCCTCTGCTCCACGTAAGCAGCCAAAATGCCATCCAGAATTTCATAAGGGGGAAGTGTGTCCTGATCCGTCTGATCCGGCCTCAATTCAGCCGAAGGCGGCCGGCTGATGGTCCGTTGGGGAATCCATCCATGAAGCTCGTTGATTTTATCAGCCATTCGATAGGCCAGGGTTTTGGGAACATCCCCCAAAACAGCCAACCCGCCATTCATGTCCCCATACAGGGTGCAGTACCCCACTGCCATTTCTGACTTGTTGCCCGTGCTCAGCAGGAGGGAGCCGAACTTATTGGACAGAGCCATGAGGATCAGTCCCCTCAAACGGGCCTGAATGTTTTCTTCCGTCGCGTCATGGGGCAGCCCTGAAAAGACAGGGGCCAGCGAGTCGCAAGCCATGGCGAAGAGCTTTTCGATGGGCACCTCATGGAAACGTATTCCAAGACGGCGAGCCAGTTCAATTGAATCCTCAAGGCTTTCGGGCGCATTGTAGGGCCCCGGCATGCCCACACCCACCAGGTTTTCCGATCCCAGAGCCAGCCGGGCCACGCTGGCCACCAGAGCTGAATCAAGACCTCCGCTCAGCCCTATCACCGCCGATTGGAATCCACACTTGGCCGCGTAGTCTTTCAATCCCATGACCAGGGCCTGCAGGACCTCCTCCGCCTGGTCCAGGGGCACGCAACGGTTGTCCCCTTCGTTCGTGCGGGTGTCGTACAGGATCAAGTCTTCCCTGAAGTCTGCACCGCACGCCACCAGTTCCCCCTTTTCGCTGCAGACCATGCTGTGACCGCGAAAGAGAAGCTCATCGTTGCAGCCCACCTGGTTGACGTAAACCACTTGTGAACCGAAACGTGCGGCATGGCGCTGGAGCAGCCGAGTGACCCATTCGACTTTTCCCAGGTGGTAAGGTGATGCGGATATATTGATGAGGATTCCGATGGATGCTTCCTCCAACTGGCAAAGAGGATCGCAGTGGTAGAGCGTGCGGGGCAGGAATTCGGGGACATTCCAGAAGTCTTCGCAGATGGTGATCCCCAGGCGCTCCCCCTTGAAATCGATCCACGAAGCAGTGGAAGCGGGCTCAAAATACCTCTCCTCGTCAAACACATCATAAGACGGAAGAAGCATTTTATGCGCCGTGGTCAGCAAGGAGCCATCGTGAAAGAACAAGGCGGAGTTGCGGTAGGGCTTCCCCGAATTTGCCTCGTTGTCGGTCACCACCCCGCAGATGACCCCGATCCCCTCACTCGCCTCCTGAATCTGAGGCCAATACTTTTTACTGGTTTCAACAAAGCTCCTCCTGTCCAACAGATCACGGGGCGGATATCCCAAAAGAGCCATTTCAGGAAAGATGACCAGATCACTTTTGGCAGTGCGGGCCTTGTCGATGTAGTCGCATATTTTTCGGGCATTGCCGGCAAAGTCGCCAATGACGGGATTGATTTGTGCCAGGGCCAGTCGCATTTTAAAACACCTGTCGGGAGAGTTTCGGGTGCAAAGAGTGGCGGAGCGAGAGCCAGTTTTCCTCAGCCCACGGTGGAGGATTCCTTCTCCTGGGCAAATGATTTGACGTTTTCCACTCTAGCACGGAATCTTTTGGGATCTATGCCATATTTTTCAACCTTGTACTGTATGATGCGCTTGGTCGTCCCCAGCAGGCGGGCGGCCTGAGATTGGTTTCCCCTGACATCTTTGAGCGCGTCCGTGATGAGGTCTCTCTCAAAAGCGCTGACCAGCGCCTCCAGCTTGCCTCGACTGGCACCCTGACTTCCTGAGGGCTTCATCTGCAGGGTGGGGGGCAAATGCCATGCATCGATGGCATCTCCCGCGGAAAGGAGCACGGCCCTTTCAATACAGTTTTCCAGTTCTCGCACGTTTCCTGGCCAGTGGTAGGAGATGAGCATATCAATGGCACCGGTGGAGATCCGTTTCACATCTTTTCCAAATTCTCTCGCATACTTGAGCACAAAATAATCAGCCAGCAAGAGGATATCGGGCCCCCTCTCCCGAAGAGCGGGAAGGTAGATGGGAAAGACATTGAGCCGGTAAAAGAGATCCGAACGAAAATTGCCCAGAGCCACTTCCTCCTCCAAATCCTTGTTGGTGGCCGTTATCACCCGAACATCCACCTTCACAGTGCGGGAGGACCCCAGGGGCTGAAATTCACGCTCCTGCAAAACTCTCAGGAGTTTGGCCTGAGCTATGGACGAGAGTTCACCCACTTCATCAAGGAAAATCGTTCCTCCGTGCGCTTCTTCAAATCGCCCTTTCCTGCGGGTCACGGCTCCCGTGAAGGCTCCTTTTTCGTGACCGAACAGCTCGCTTTCCAGGAGCGAATCGGGCATTGCGGCACAATTGACCTGCACCAGGGGGGAATTGAGCCTTCGGCTGTTATCGTGAATGGCCTTGGCCACCAGCTCCTTGCCGGTCCCTGTCTCACCGTTGATCAAAACCGTTGTGTTGGTGTCTGCCACCTGATCAATGAGACGCAACACCTCCTGTATCACTTTCGAACGCCCAATGATGTTGGTGGTGGGGCGTTTGGCTTCCGCAAGCATTCGCCGCAACCTTCGGTTTTCTTCTTCCACTGCCCTGAAGTGAACCACCTTTCCCAGAAGTTCGGCGACAGCGCTGAGCAATCCCACCTCGTTCTCCAGGCTTTCAACACGATGAACAAGCTTATCCGCCGACAAAACCCCCGCCACACGACCGTGGTAAAAAATGGGCACACACAAGAAAGCCAGCTCCGCCCTGTCCAGGGATTTTCTTGCTCCCGTCCTGTCCAGAAAATGCGTCTCTTTGCCAAGATTGGCAATGGCCATGGGACGGCCTGTCTGAGCCACCTTTCCCGTGATGCCCTCCCCCGGCTGATAGGAAATCTCTCCCGCCTCAACATCGACACCACGTGCCACATCGAGCCAGGCCTCTCCCGTCTGCATCCCTAAAACGGAAATCATTCCCCGTTCCATTCCCAGCCAGGTGCTCAAAATATCAAGTGTCTGCTGCAGGTGTTCCTTCAATTCCCCTGACTTGGATATAACTCTTGCTATCTCGTGAAGAGCTCTCAATTCCAGATAACTGTAATTTTCCCCCACTGACGATTTTCCTCCATGTCCTTACGGTTAGATTTTGTATTCAATCCATAATTGAATTATACAAAATTGTCACGAAATTCTTAGCCTTTATGATGGCCTTTCCATGACAGCAGATCCATCCAAGGGAAATGAAAGGCGGATTCCCATGGTTCTTCAAAAGATGGGGAGTCTCATTTGACCGCCGTTTGTGCCGCATGTTCCAATAGTATGGGTTGAACATGACACCATGGATCATGTAACTTGTGAAAACATTCAGCATGCAACCTGAACATTGATCATAGCAGCAGGTGAATTTATCAACCGATGACATTTGAGGTGAAGAGCATCCCATCATGCAGGATTATCTGATTCGAGCCGTTACAGTGGAGGGCCACATTCGAGGATTGGCCTGCGTATCGACCCGCCTGGTCCATGAAATCTGCCACCGCCATGGCACAGCGCCAACTGCTTCAGCAGCGCTGGGGCGGGCCTTGACAGGCGGTGTTCTGTTCGGGGCACTTCTGAAAAGCCACCAAAGGGTGGCCATGAAGTTCGAAGGAAACGGACCCCTTAAAAAGATTCTCGCGGAAGCGGACAGTGACGGATCCGTTCGGGGTTACGTGGCCGAACCCAGAGTGGACCTGGAACTCAAGAATGGGAAACTCGACGTGGCGGGGGCTTTGGGCCATGCAGGACTCCTGACCGTGGCCAAAGATCTTAGAATGAAAGAGCCCTATCAAGGTATCGTTGAGCTATACACCAGTGAAATCGCTGAGGATCTCGCATATTACCTGACAGAGTCGGAGCAGATTCCATCGGCCGTTGGACTGGGAGTGTTCGTGGAGCCTGACGGGAGCGTTTCCTGTGCCGGAGGGTTTTTGGTCCAATCCTTACCCCCTTCCAGTGATGAAATGATCCGGAAGACCGTTCGGCAACTGGAGAAATTGCCCCCCATCACGGAGCTTCTCAGGGAAGGAGCCCACCCGGAAGACCTCATCGAACTCATCTTCAAGGAAGTTCCTTACGATGTTCTGGAAAAAAGGCCCATTTCACCCAAGTGCTCCTGCAGCAGGGAAAGAATTGAAAAGGCATTGCTCTCTCTGGGGGAAAAAGAACTTGAATCTCTTGCCCGTGAACATGAAGAAGTGGATGTCAACTGCGAGTTTTGCAGAGAAAACTACAGGTTTTCCAAAGAAGACGTGGGGAACTTGATGGAAAGGTTGATGTCACAGGAGAAAATCCTGCACTGATGGGCCCTTCTCCCCACCGGAGACATGGAGGAGAGTTGCCCGGTTTTTTTTCCGGAGTCCCTCAATTCCATAGGAACTCAAAGAGCATTCCAGGCCGCGGTTTTCACCCCGCAATGTCTTCCAGAGCAATTTCGACCGCTTCATCCTGTCGAAGCTCATGAAGTTTCCAGCAAAGCCAGAACAAAACAACCACCGCCAGGAGGCCACAGATGATCATGAACATGTTCGAACTCCCTAATGGACTTTGTTTGTTTAAAAATTGAACCCATGGTTGAGCGATGCGAACATCGTGACCTTTCCTGGTGTCATTTTCTTTTCCTTTCCGTGAATTTTGGGATCACGCATCATTTGAGACGCTGAGCATGAAAAAAAACTTGCACACCCTCTGCCTGGCCCTGTTCTCCCTTTTTTTCCTCGCCAATTGTGCTGCCATGAAAGGTCTGGGGCCCATTTCAAAGGATGCTTCACCGCCTGCCTACCCCCTCATGGCGGAAGACACCGACTCGGGATGGTGGCACGCGCGTTACAGGTTCAGCTGGCCCGCCGGGAAGGAGCCATCCTGGCACCTGGATGCTTTGGCAGCCAATGAAATCATCAAACCCACCCTTGAGCGCCACAGAAAAGAGATTCTCCTGTGGCGATTTCACAGAAGGGCTTCCAGGGATGCAGCTGGGCATCAGCTGAGCTTTATTTTTTTCACCAGCTCATCCAAAGCCCAACAGGTTTTTGACGACCTGGATTCCCGTGAAGTTCTTGAACGTCTTGAATCCAATGGAGATCTCGTCTTGACGCGTTACGACGAGGTCCAGAAGAACAAGAAACCCGGCGTGGAAGACACCAGTGATCCTCACTGGCCTCTGGACCTGCAAAAAGTCTGGCCATGGTTCATCATGGGGGTGAGCGAAACCTGGCTGGGATTGATCGCGCAGAAGGCAGAAAAACTCCCCCTGAAAGCAAACGATTCGAACATGGAGGAACTGAAAGGCGCCTACGTGACCATTCACGACCAAGTGTCGGAAAGATGGCGAAATCATGGCGCCCATGCCTTTGTCCACCACTTGAATGCCCTTTTTGGCTACGAGCCGTTCCAAGTGAACCCCGACACTCTCCTTCGCTTTTGAAAAATAAAAAAAGCCTTGATAATTATCATGGTCTCGGAAAATGAGAGGCTTCATGAGCCCCATGCACGACACCAAATGTCTCCGCCATTCTCCTTTGAGGATGACTGGGAGGGGGGACGGGCATCCTGTTCTTCAAAAGTCTTCGCTCTGGTGTTCAGGACGCAGGAGATCAAAAACGGTTTTCACAGGGTTGAAAGTGTTGCGCGGCACCTCAACGGCAATGGTGATCCAGTCGGACATGGATCCATTCCACAAGCCGGGGAGTTCCAGAGCCTTGAGTTCTTTTCCTTCCTTGGACTTCCGCGTTATGAAAACAGCTTCGGGATCCACATATTCCTGCAGGGAAAAAGGAACCCCCCGGAAATCCCTTACAGCACAGACAATGTCCACAGGATTGAAGTGAGTGGAAGATTCCCATACACTTCTCTGCCCATCATTGTCCATGTTCACCTGCGCCTTTTCCACAATCTGAAGAGACAAAGTGCCCGCCTTGTCGCGTACCCAGAAGGGCGCCCCTCCTGGCTCTCCCACATTTTTGACAACACCGCACACACGAATGGGACGGTTCAGGCGCTGAAAAAGGTAGTGGGCTTTTCGGGACTCCTCCCATGCTTCAAAGCCTTGAGGAAGCTGCATGGAAAGTTGCTCCTGAGCAAAAGTCGCGGTTTCATGAATGGTTGCTGAGGCAGGATCGCAATGCAGGGCACGCAGAAAATGATGAATCTTTTCCTGAACCTCCACCAGCATTCCTCCCAGAACCTTTTTCCAGTGAACCACTTCCTTCTGAAGCCTGTGGGGAGCGATGTTGTCGATGTTTCTCACATAAACCAAATCCCCCTGGAGATCGTCCAGGTTTTCCAGTAAGGCACCGTGTCCGCCGGGACGAAAGACAATGCGACCATGGCGATCGCGAAAAAGCTCATTGTCCAGGTCCACGGCAACGGTGCTGGTGGAGGGCTTCTGAAAGGAGAATCCCACCTCGTAGAGCACATTCAGGCGGTTTTCGTAACATTTCCGTGACTTGTTGAATACTCTCATGAAAGCGGCTTCATGTTCAGGCGCCACGGTGAAGTGAAGGTGGCAAAGCCGTTTTGCATCGCGCACATAGTCCACAGCTTCGACCAGGTGCTCCTCAAAGGCGGTGCGGCTTCCATGGGGGTAGAGATGAAACTTGAGCAGAGCTTTGGGCAGGCAAGCTTGTTTGAGGCCATTTTCCGTGAGAAGACATTCCAAAACGGGGAGGTATCGGTGTTCCCGAATCAAGAGATCCAGGTCAAGACCTTTCCGGGCGAGGGCGTCCATGAGATCATCGCAGAAAGGAAAGCGGGCGATATTTTCCAGAAAGAGCATAAAGTCGTTGGCGATGGAAACCCCCTGCCCGGCCCTTTTCCGCAGTTCATCATATTCGAGGAAGTGGGGCGCGTGATAAATGTAGAGAAGGCTTTGAAACATTCGGGTTGCGGCGCCCGAAGCGGGGACAAACTTGAGGTACCGGCCTTTCCCGGCTGCCTTTTGATGGGACCGAAGATACTTCTGCAGCCGGCGTTCAGGAATCCTGTGGACACCATCACCGGGAGTGCATGGGCGTTCGAGATGTATGAAAGCTTCACACTTCCTGAACCTCTCCAGCTGTTCCTGAATTTTAGATTCGTCAATTCCCAGAGATTCCATTTGCAGACGGTCCGTATCGGGAAAAAATGAACTCTCCATTCCAGTGCCTCGTGTTTCTTCATTTTATGAGTCGGTTTTCCTCATGAAGCTGAGGAGCTTCCCGAAACCTTCGGGCTGGTCCTGGTTCCGAGCGTTGTTCTTTCAATATCGTATGAATGGAGGGAACTCTTCACTTTTTTGTGACAGCTTTTCCCTCCCACGAATCATCATGAAGCGAAAGAAAACGGAAACACCGGTAGACAACCACTGAATTGACCGCTGAGCAAGGTCAGCATGGGATACGTATACTACGATGTGAGAACTCTTGCCAAACCCAGGCCGGAGGAATCGCAAATTCATGAAGCGGATTGCCTCCGGCCCGCCCTGTTCGGCAAGCGTCAAATGGCTTCTATTTGAGGTAGGTCTTGACATCCGCTCGGGATTTGAGCTGAGCCACGTATTCACTGAGTTCCTGGTTGACTTTCTGCTGTTTCAGGTGCTGGCCGATTTGACCGGCTATGTTCTCATAGGGTGTCACACCCGCTTCCGTTTTGTCTGTCACCTTGATGAGATGATAACCAAACTGTGTTTCCACAACCTCGCTGACCTGACCGGGCTCAAGGGAAAATGCCGCATTTTCAAATGGCGCCACCATCTGTCCCTTCTGAAAAAAGTCCAGGTCGCCACCCCTTTGGGCGCTGGGACAGTCGGAATACTCCCTGGCCAGTTCGGCGAATTCGCCACCTCTTTGAAGTCTTTGTTGAATGCCTTCAATCTTCTCCCTGGCTTTTGCCTTTTCGGCGCTGGTGGCCTGAGGTTCCACTTTCACCAGAATGTGGCTGGCCCGAACCATTTCCGGAGATTTGAAGAGTTCAGGGTTGGAATCGTAAAAGCTCTTCGCCTCCTCCGGCGTCACCTCCACTTTGTGGGCAACCTGAGTGTCGATGAGCTTCTGAACGGCAAGATCCTGTGAAAACTGCTGCCTCAGGGTTTCTTCGTCGATCTCCATCTGAGAGAGAGCCATACGGAAGCCCTCCTCGTTGGGGAACCTTTCTTTGAGGGTTGCCATTTCCTGGTCCACTTCGTGAGACCCGATTTCGATCCCCTGTTTTTCACTTTCCTGCTTGAGGAGCTCTCTGTTGATGAGACCGTCCAGCACGTTGGAACGCATCTCCGCCTGCTGCTCTTCGTTGAGGACCTGCCCTGCCGAAGCCAACTGGCGTTCGTAGCGGCTCATCTCCTCATTCAGGTTGCTCATGTAGATGATGTGATCGTTGACCACGGCCACCTTCTCGTCTTTTCCGGCCTTTGCGGGACTGAAAGACGCGATGGTTCCCATCAGGAAGCAGGCGACCAGTGCGAAAATGGTGATGAATCTCTTCTGACACATAGTTTAGACTCCTGGTTTGGTTCCCAAAAAACCCACAAGGGGCGCCATCGCCCAATGGGGGTTTGCCCAAAATGACGTTTTTCTCAACACACATTGCCTGAGGAACGGAAAAAGCTTCCAAGCTTGACCGGATCCCCTTGAAAAACCCGTTGGCCACGAAGCAGGAAACGTCCCATCGGTTCCATAATGCACCGTGAAGCAAACCTTTTCAAATTCAAAGCACAGGCACAATCATGTCCAAAGGAACGCATCTCTCGCCCAATGATGATAAAGCATTGTTTTTTTATGAAAAGTAATGAGGTTGCATGTGCATCTTTCTCAGGACATTGCGCGCGACCTGCCGCTCTCTTTCACCATGAAACTTGAGATAATGATAAACAGGGCAAACTTCGAACCCGCGGATCAATTTGTGTTCTCCTCCAAATCCTGGATCGAAAACGGAAAATCCATGCTCGACGGCATATTGAATGGGGTAATAATAGCAGAGAACAAAATGAAGAAAAGGCACCTCTTCAAAACACCCCCAATAACGGCCGTACAACGTCTTGTCCTTGTGATAAAAGAGGGCCATGGCCTTGTGGGGAGCATTTTGCTCTCCCGCAACGCAAAAGCTCACCCGATGCCTGTAGCTTTGCTGAAGGTGTCCAAAAAAATCGCTTTTGAGAAAAGGGGGAATGTCCGGGCCCATGTGTTTTTTCCATGTTTTCACATAAAGATCACCCATGGCCCGAAAAAGCTTTTCGGAAGCATCTGGACCGGGAATCATGTTCATTTCAATGCCCGAATTCTCTATGGCTCTGATCTCCCGTCTTATTTTGGTCCTGCGGCTGGACTTGAATGTGGCGAGAAAGTCCTGGAAAGTCTTGAAGCCGCGATTGAACCAGAGGGAATAACCTGTCTTGAACGTGAGGTATCCCTGTGATCGAAGGATTGAATGGACTTCCGACATGTGTGGTGCAAAAAAGTAAAGCCTCGAGGTGTATAGGTTCCGTGTTTCACAGAGGTGGTCGATGTGGTTCAGCAGTTGACGTGTCATCCAGGGCACATCCACCTCCTCCCCGTAAAGGAACCCGTAGGCGGGCACAGGGGTGAATGGCAAGGTGCCCACCAATCCCCTTTGGTACGGTATGCGTGTCAATTCGGACAAGAATTGCACAAGGCCACCGTCACCGAATTCCACCCAGGAGCGGTCTCTTTCGTAGAGGGGAGCAAGAGCGGCAGGCTCTCCATTCCAGTGTGCGAGAACGTGAGACGGATAATAACCCCTTTCAGGCCCGACCGATTGAGACTCCTCCAGTGCGGTGAAGTATTCCCATTCCATGAGAGGACTTGCCAATCGTGCAAAACGATTCCACACTTCAGGGGCAATGGAGGCTGCCCGGGAAAATGTATCAAAACGAACCGTCATTTATGTCCCTCTTAATTTTGAGGAAAAAACACCTTTTCATCCTTCAAAGCATAAATGGTATAATAATTTGTTCAAGGGGAGTGTCCAAGGGGCGCGTGCAGACACCACCAGGCTTTTCAACAAGGACTCCCGTAAAGCTCCCAAAGGAGGCAGTCCATGATTCCCGAAACAATACTTGCCAAAATAGACGGAAACCGAACACGTTATGTGGATGAGCTTCTGGCCTTTCTCAAAATACCCAGTGTGAGCACCTATTCGGTCAATCACAAGGATGTACGGCGTGCGGCCGAGTGGGTTTTCAACCACCTGAAACGGCTTGGCTTTCAATCCAGCATTCATGAGACCAAAAATCATCCCGTGGTTTTTGGACAGCGCTGCAAACGTGAAGGGGCTCCCACTCTTCTCATTTATGGACATTATGACGTGCAGCCTCCGGAACCCCTGGAAGATTGGTGTTCACCTCCTTTTCAGCCCAGGATACATAACGGATGTGTTTATGCACGGGGAGCCTCTGATGACAAGGGCCAGTTTTTCACCTACCTCAAAGCCATTGAAGCCATTCTGGCAGTGGAAGCCGAACTGCCCATAAATGTGAAGCTGCTCATTGAAGGAGAGGAAGAGATCGGCAGCCCCTCGCTGCTCCCCTTTCTCCAGTCTCACAAGAAACTTCTCGACGCTGATGCGGTCGCCATATCAGACACGTCCCAGTTTGAACAGGGAATTCCGGCAATAACTTACGGTCTTCGGGGATTGCTTTACTTTCAGGTGGAAGTCACGGGTCCCCGATTTGATCTTCACTCCGGATCTTTCGGAGGTTTGGTGGCAAACCCCGTCCAGATTCTGGCCGAGATGATCTCAAAACTCAAGAACCCGGACGACACTGTGTCCATACCAGGGTTTTATGAGGATGTGCTTCCCCTCCAGGATTGGGAGAGACACGAAATGGAGTCCCTTCAATACAATGAGGAGGAGCTGAAGAACTACCTCGGAGTGGACAAGCTCACGGGAGAAAGGGGCTACAGCGCCATGGAAAGAAAAACGGCCCGTCCCACTCTGGACATAAATGGCATATGGGGAGGGTTTTCAGGGGAAGGTGCAAAGACCATCATTCCTGCAAGGGCAGGTGCAAAAGTGAGCATGCGTCTCGTTCCCAATCAAAAATTCGCCACCATCAGCGGCCTTTTTAAAAGGTATCTGGAATCTCTGAGCCCCAAAGGGGTCCAGGTGAAAGTGACGGAACTGAACGGGGCCGACCCGGTGCTTGTGATGCGGGACCGGCACTCGGTCCAGGCTGCGGCGCGAGCCATTGAAATCGGTTTTGGCAAAAGGCCCGTTTTCATTCGAGAAGGTGGTTCCATTCCCATTGTCAACCTGCTTCAGAAAGAACTGGGCATCGAGGACACGTTGCTTCTGGGATGGGGAAGTCCCGACGATGGCGCTCATTCACCCAATGAAAAATTCTCCCTTCAGGATTTCCACCGGGGAATACGTTCGGCAGCGGCACTCTTTTATGAACTGGCACCCAAGTGACACGGTCCTGGTTTCGGGTCCCGAAAACAGCGCTTCAAAAGCGCGACTTCAGGGGCATGCTTGCAACTTCAAGGGCGGATTCCTTTCACAGATGAAAGGAGAATTTGAATGGTTCTCATAGTGAGCAGGACAAAAGCAATGGGGTCTCGATGCATCAGGAGAGATAAAAACCTTTGGGGTCCAGCTCTCTCAGAAGTGTCAATTCCTCCTCCGTGGGAGATTCTGTTTCTTTCACATGGCGAGAAACACTCAGGTCAAAAGAGCAGAACGAGCGCACCTTCTCCACAGATTGCCCGGAAAAATATTCCGCGAGGTACATCTCCCTGCTTCCGGCATCAAATCTGTAGACCCCCATGGTGCTCACCACCACAGCGGGCCCCCCTCCCAGCATTCCCATGGATTCCCGATGCCCCGCACCGCCCATGAAACCGGGACTGGTGAGATAATCCACACGCTCCACAAACTTCTTTGGATCCTGAGGAATGATGACCAGCCCCCTTTTGCCCGAAGTGGCCATGTCGTTGGCCCCTCCACTACCGGCAAAATAAGTGAATGTTTTGGGCTTTTCCCAGTTTCCCACGCCGGTGGAGTTGATGTTGCCGAAACGGTCGATTTGAGCACCGCTGATGAAAGTCAGGTCCACTTCACCCCTTTGCAAGGCTGCCATGGCACCCGTCATGCCGAAAGTGGCATCCCCCGATGCAAAAAGAACGGGATCATCCACGGTGATGGCCAGGCCTGCGGGTGCTGTGCCACGGACAGATCCGCCTTCTGTGAGCAGCGTGATGCGGCGCGCATGGGTTCTCATGGCAAAGCACACCACCAGAAGAGGAAGGCCCACACCCGCAAAAACCACTTCACCGTCTATGATTTCCTTGGCACAACGAATCACCATCTGTTCTGTGGACCGGTAATGATTGGCCAAAGCACCACCTCACTGAGGAAACAGAGTTCCTTGAATGCCCGGATGTTCATTCCTGGCCCCCGATGTACTCATCGGCAAAGGGGGGGATGTCGAGCCAGACGGCAGGATCATGATAGGTGTAGTGAACGTCCAGAACAGGCCGGAAACCCCGTTTGGGCTTCAGGCGCTCCAGGCTCTCAGTCCCAAACTGCTGAACGTATTTTTGCAGGTAGGCTTCATGGTCAGGGCAACCATCCACCCATTTTTCAAAAAAATGGTGCAGCAACCGCTCGTTTCTCTGATATTCCCCCTGATACTCACAAAACCGAATGTCCTGTCCGTAATAGCCCATGCAGGCCGAAGGGTGTGCCCCCCAGGGGCAGTGCACCACAGCGAGAGTCTTGTAAAAGGGTATGAGGGTTCGATCGGGATCGGAGCGGACCACTTCCGGCGCCACAATTTCCTCCACGGTGACGATGACTCCCCTTTTGCTCCCCATGGCCCCGAATTCGTCGGGGCTGGATCGGGTTCCCCAGCTGACAATGTTTCCCGCAGGATCGGCTCTTTGAGCGTGAATGATGCCCACATCGGCACGCCAGGAACGCACAAGAGTGATCTTTTCACCGGTGAAGGGATCATCGATCACCCTCAGGTCCTGCTGGTTGTATTTGACAAGGTCCGTGCCGATGTTGCCGCGCACCGCCATGAATGGAATTCCGAAAAAACCTGCCATCAGGGCACTGGTGGCTGCAAAGTTGGATAAATCGTAACGTTTCAGGGCCTCCTGCTGAAAAGCTCTTCGAATGCCATGGCTGCCCCTTGCAAACCAGTTCATGGACCATGCGAGGTGCATTTCCCTGACACAGCCGGCGGAGACCAGCAGGTCGAGCCCTCCCACATCCGTGGTCGTGCAAAAAACACTCAGATCTTTTTTTCTTTGCCGGATCATTTCGTGGGTGATGGCCATGGGCACCATGGTCTGAAAGCCACCATAATACAGGGCATCTCCATCTATTATGAAGCGGGAAACCGCATCTTTGAGCGACATGCGTTTGTCCACAGAGGAACCCCCGTGACCATTTTTGGTTTCTTCATGCATGTCGAGGAAAACTCCTTCCAAGCATTGATGCTCTGATCGCCTGGCAGAACCCCTTCAGACACAAGGATCCACCTCTCTCTTGTCCGCTTGACCACTGAACGGGGTTGGCAGGACGCAATAGAAGCTGATCCGATCCTAGAACTGCAGGGCCACGCCGGAACAATCACACTCTGGGGTAGAATCGAGGCGTGCCGACAGAATGGGCCGATGGCCCGAGGTTACGGCGAGGGTGTATGGGGGAGTGACAGGGTTTGGTCAGATGTGTGAAGCGATGCTCCGGAATTGCCATCCACAGGTCAGGTTCATGCGCCACGGGATCCCCCGCACGCCGGGGCACTCAGGAGATGAAACCGCAGAAAAACCTTCATCCACCCGGCCAAAAAAATTTCAACGGCCCCACTCCACGGCTCAGAAAAAACTCAAGGGCGGCTGCGCTTGAGTCCCCGCTGTCTTTTTGAAAAAATGGGGGCTCCCATCGGAGCCCCCACGAGAACTACTTTTGGACTTTCTTCTTCAAGAAGTAACCCTCTTTGTCAATGACTTCGCGCATGAGGTGAAGGTCTTCTTCTCTCGGTTCAACCATTTCCTTCACATCGGGAGGAATGATCAGTTCAAAACTGACCAGTTCCTGAATGTCTTTGGGGCTGAGACCAGGTTTGATCTCCAGAAGCTTCATTCTTCGGGTGGCTTCATCATAGCCGAAAACGGCGCGGTTGGTGATGACGCGGTAGGGGCCCGACCCGGCAACGCCTGCATTTCTGCGGTAATCGGGGCTACCGTCGCCGTAGCCGATGCTCGTGACGAAATCCACTTTTTCCACGAAACGCCTTTTTTCCAGAGCCATGATGGCGATGGTTTTTTCACAGTTGGCCGCCATGGCGCCAGCACCGCCGCTTCCGGGAAAACGAATGGAGGGCTTGTCATAATCGGTGCCTTCCATGGTGGAGCAAATATTTCCGTACATGTCAATCTGAGCACCGCCGATGAACGCGTAATCGGCGTAGCCTCTCTGGGTGAGCTCAAATGCGGAGCACAATCCCTTGAGAAAGCAAGCCTTGCGGGCAGCACGGGTGTCACCCACGGAAAGGGGCATGCCCATGTCAAGGATGGGGGCGAGTGACCCGGCTTCATAGATCATGTAAAGGTTGGGAGCGTGGGTCAATTGCGCATGCATGGCGGCAATGATGGGCAAACCCGTTCCAACAAACACGATCTTGTCATCTTCGAGGACCCTTGAACCCGTGTAGGCAATCATGTCCATATCAGTGTATTCTGGCATTCTGTACTCCCTCAGCTTTCCATTGGTTTTAATAGTCATCATTCAAGCCCGAATGACCAGGAAATCATCCGTGCGGTACCGGCAGGTCAGTCTCTCCTGACAAACAAAACCCTTGTGAGACCCCTTAAGGCTCATCAGTACGCGATCACGGGTTGATGGCCGTCCCAGTCTCTGAGCTTCTGAAGGGTTCTGAAGCCGATCTTTTCGAGAAATTCGTTGTGATCAGCAACACCGAACACATACTCATCATAGTACTTCTGCAGAGCTTCCTTGCTGCCGGTCTTGCGGAATTCCTCGCCCGCATTGCGGAACATTCTGATGTGATCCATGTCAAACCAATAGTTGCCGTAAACCGCACCAGGATGGCTGGCAAACGGCTGCTCAACCAGGCAATCCACAGCGGCGTATGGAATTTCCGTCAGGTTGGGATAGGTCCTGATGGCCTCACTGGGAATGACCTTTTCCGTGGTCATGATGACATGGTTGGCGGCAGTGGCCATTTCCGGATCGGTGCAGAGGGCGCCGAAAAGCCTTGCATTGCCAAACTTGTCAGCCATGGTGGAGTTTATGAGAGCCACATCGGGAATGCAGGAGGGCACAATGTAAACATTTTCCTTGGTGAAAGGACACTCGATCATTTTCCCGCGGTTGACCAACTCCATGTCGGAACCGCCGTGATCCCTGATGGGTACGAAGGGGATTCCCATGGAAGCGGCCTTGAAGCGCACGGACATGCCGTAGTTGGTGTAGTCGTCCACCTCGATGATGCCGTTGGTGACCAAATGGCGGAAAAGAGGAGCGATGCCGATGATTTCATAACCCCACCAGGCCAGTTCCACACGACGGATGGACACACGGTCGGGATCGAGAATCATGGCGCCAGCCAGCAACTCACAGCAAATGGACATGGATTGGATGGAGATGGTGAGATCCTTGACGCCTTTGCGCACGATTTCGTGAATGATGGCGGTGGGAACCCTCGTGTTCACAAAGCCGCCGATGCAGAGATTCATGCCATCTTTGATGTGCCTGTCCACTGCTTCTTTCATGGTTGTTCTTTTGTCACGAAGGCCATGCGGTTTGTTCACCACGGCCTTCCTGGCTTCGGCTGGAGTGGGACCCCAATATTCAAAGGGTTTTTCCTTATAAGTGACCTTGGAAATATTCTTGATGTTCGAGCTGACGTTGTTAATCAATTTAGTCCTCCTTCTCAAGACTTACCCTGGAATGAAGTCGGTTTTGCCGCGATGGAATGCCAAGACAGATGAATCTGAATCAAATAAAATACTAATAATACAAGGCTTCACGAATACGAATCTGGCGTGTCTCCCTCCTTTCTGCTAACTGATTCACTTGTGCTGATAGGACACTGCAACATGAGTCCTACCGCTCCAATGGACCATTTGTGGGCGACGCCACAAACACTTATTCAATTATCTGGTCGTGATTTCAGCTACATCTAGGCTTTACAGCACAGGACCGTGCTATGGGTAAAACGCAACCTTGAGACAGAAGTCGAATCTGAGAGAAGAGAGCAGCAATGAAGTGCTGAGAGTATCCGTATTCGCTTGTACATTGCCAATCGATAAGAGAGATAACGGTTACGATTCCTAGCATGATGGTTTATCCCTGTCAATGGAAAAAGGACTCCTTCACGCGGCTGCTGCGCCCAATTTTTTTCTGCTGCCGTTGACCGCTTCCTGGCTTCAAGTTGTTCCCATTGCATGGTGACCGTTTTTCACCGGCCTGACGGGCAGGATGCAGCGACCAGCTCAAAACCTTATTCTTTCATGATTTCAGAATTTTAAGAATGTTTTTTCCATTATAGCCTTGTTGTGGGCTCTCCCCCTGCTCAGGCATTTCATGCGCTTCGTTGACGGAAACCGAGGTGTTCCAGGCCTGCACTTTTCCCTGGGTTCCAGGAGGGGAGCAGCGAAAAAAAAACAACCTGATCCATCTTTCATGGAAAGATGTCCTTGTTCAATGAAGCTTTCAGATGATGGCAGACGTTCAAATTTTGCTTGAAGTTTTCAGGCATCCGTGTTAAGCAAGGCATGCTTTCGCTGAGGCACCAGGTATGGTTTATGATTGCGGTGGGTGTAGCTCAATAGGTTAGAGCACTGGGTTGTGGCCCCAGAGGTCGTCGGTTCAAGTCCGATCACTCACCCCACAATTTGAAATGCACAAGACCGCTACGGCGGTCTTTTTTTGTTGAGCGAAAAACAGGACCGTGTTCAGCTCGCTCCAGATGATTCCATGAAACCCTTTGTGTTCAAAAGCAATTGGCAAGCGACAGGCGATCAGCCCCAAGCCATCGAAAAGCTCTCAGCAGCAATGAAAGGGGGCACACGAGAACAGACACTCCTGGGGGTCACGGGTTCAGGCAAGACCTACACCATGGCTCACGTCATCGCCCGGGTTCAGAAACCCACTCTGGTGATCGCACCCAACAAAACCCTCGCCGCTCAGCTTTATGGCGAATTCAAGGCTTTCTTTCCCGACAATGCCATAGAGTATTTCGTTTCGTACTATGATTATTATCAACCGGAAGCTTATGTGCCCCAAACGGACACTTACATCGCCAAAGATGCCTCCATCAACGACACCATCGACAAAATGAGGCATTCGGCCACCCGGGCGCTCCTGGAACGCAAAGACGTGGTCATCGTGGCAAGCGTTTCCTGCATCTATGGCCTGGGCTCCCCTGAAGCCTACCGCGAAATGCTTCTCACCCTGAAGGTCCATGAAGAAATTTCCCGTGACGCGGTACTGCGCAAATTGGTCCAGATTCAATACGAACGCAACGATGTGGATTTTCACCGGGGCATTTTCCGCGTGAGAGGCGATGTGTTGGAGGTTTTCCCCGCCTACGAGGAAGAACGGGCGCTGCGCATCGAGTTTTTTGGGGACGAGGTGGATTCCATAAAGGAAGTGGACCCTCTCACAGGCAAGACCCTCAAGGTGCTGCAGTCGGTGGCCATTTATCCGGCCACGCACTACGTCACCGACCGGGACACCCTGGAGAGAACCGTTCACCAGGTCAAGGAGGAGCTCTCTCAATGCCTGGACACTTTTTACAGGGAAGGAAAACTTCTCGAGGCGCAACGCCTGGAGGAAAGGACTCGACTGGACCTGGAAATGCTCCTGGAACTGGGATACTGCACGGGCATCGAAAATTATTCGCGGTACCTGGATGGCCGAAGGGCCGGGGAGCCTCCCCCCACACTTCTCGATTATTTTCCCCGGGATTGGATGGTCTTCGCTGACGAGAGCCACATCACCATTCCCCAAATTCGAGGCATGTACCGCGGAGACCGATCCAGAAAAGAGACCCTCGTGCGCCATGGGTTCCGCCTGCCCTCCGCCCTGGACAACCGCCCCCTGACCTTTGAAGAGTTTGACGCCAAGGTCAGGCAAATCATCTATGTTTCCGCAACCCCTGGCCCCCTTGAAATGTCGCGCACGGAAGGTCACGTGGTGGAGCAGATCATCCGTCCCACGGGACTGGTGGATCCGCGGGTGGAAGTGAGGCCTGCCGATTTCCAGGTGGATGATTTGGTGGGGGAAATCAGAAAAAGGGTGCGCAGAGGGGAGCGGACCCTCGTCACCACACTCACCAAAAGGATGGCTGAAGACCTGACGGAATACCTCGCTGAACTTCACATCAGAGTACGCTACATGCATTCGGACATTGACACGCTTCAGCGCATCGAGCTGGTGCGGGATCTGAGACTGGGTGAATATGACGTGCTGGTGGGCATCAATCTCCTGAGAGAGGGGCTCGACATTCCGGAAGTGTCCCTTGTGGCCGTGCTGGACGCAGACAACGAAGGCTTCCTGAGATCAGACCGGTCCCTCATTCAAACGGCGGGCCGGGCCGCGAGGAACGTGGATGGAACCGTTGTCCTGTATGCCAACAGGATCACGGAATCCATGCGACGGGCCATGGAGGAGATGGAGCGCAGAAGGAGCGTGCAGCTGGCCCACAACGAAAGGCATGGAATCACTCCAGCGACCATTCAGAAAGACATCGGCGATATCCTCGCGGATTACAGGACGCCTTACGCTCACACGGGTGCCGAAGTTCTGGAGGAACCGGAGGCCCTTTTCAATGTGCCCGAAGGCAGGGAAGAACTGGAAGCACAAGTTCAGTCCCTTGAGGCAGCGATGAAAGAGGCTGCCGCTGAACTGGAATTCGAAAAAGCGGCCTCCATCCGTGACCGCTTGAAAAGGCTGCGCCAGCAGCAGCTGGTGGTTTCTTGAGTTTGTTTGCCAACCTGTTCCCATGACCACCCAAGAGGATTAGTGTTTTCCGCATCCCCGCTGCAAAGGGACAAGCCCCTGCCGCTGCGACAGCAATGCTGTTGACTTAAGCTGTTTCAACCACTGCAACAGCACCTTTACGTCATTCCCGCGAAGGCGGGAATCCAGCTTTCTCATGATTGTCAGGACCCCCGCCTTCATGGGGATGAGGAGGCAAAACAACACACAAATCCTTAAATCAGCAACATTGCGCTGCGACAGGGGCCCAAAGGCCCCGCATGTCAAAATTTCCTCAACACGGTCCATTGCCATGCCCCCTTTCAAATCCCTCAGGGCAGCACTCCGAAATATTGTTCGTAGCGTTCGCGGAATGATTCCCATGTGACGAAATGCTCCTGTGTTCCATGCCGCTCCACAGCGTAAGCGGCAATGACCACGCCCATCTGGCAGGCGATCTCCCATGGCAGGCCCATGGTCAATCCCTTGAGCAGCCCTGCTCGAAAGGCATCGCCCGCACCCGTGGGATCCAGGGGATTTTTCACTCTCACTGCGGGTGTGAAAATTTTGTCCCCCGCCCTGTCAAGAATACACCCTTCCGGCCCTATGGTGGTGACGACGTTTTGCACCCGGGCATAAAGCTCGTTCATGGAAAACCGCGTCATCTGAAGAAAAAGGGAGAGCTCATAATCGTTGGAAATGAAGCAGTGAGCCCCTTCCACCACATGGCGAAGCTCGTCTCCATCCCATATGTTCAGACTCTGGCCAGGGTCGAAGAAAAAGGGAATTTTGCACTTTCTGGCTGTGTCTGCAAAGTTTTTCATATCGTTTTTGTTTCCCGGACCGATGAATATGCATGAGTCCGAAGCCAGTTTTTCTGCAGGGGGAAGGTCGGCCTCAAATGCCATGGCACCAGGATTGAAAGCGGTGATCTGATTGTCGTCCATGTCGGTGGTGATGTACGCCCCGGCTGTGAGAACACCGGAAATGGCCTTGACCCAGTCCAGAGGGAGTCCGCTTTTTTCAAGACGGACTTTGTATTTGGCAAAATCATCGCCGCATGTGGCCACAATGAAAGGCTTTTCTCCGAGCAACGCGAGAGAGTGGGCGATATTGCCCGCCGTGCCCCCGAACCTCTCCACAAGACCGTTGATGTTGAAGCACACATTGAGCATGTGAATCTTGTTGGGAAGTATGTGATCGGCAAAGTGTCCGGGAAAGTTCATGATGCGGTCGTAGGCGAGGGACCCGGAAATGAAGATGTTCATGTTTTGCTCTCCCTGTTGTTTTTGTGTGACTTCCTGAAACTTGTCCCATCAGTTTGGAGTCATCTATACTCTGAACCCGGAATTCCGGTAAAGACCAAAAAGGAATTACGTTATGAGAAGAAAAAGCACCATTTGGAAAGTTCCTGCCGTCTCCTGGATCGGCGCATTGATGGTTTTTCTGCTCATGGCCACGACGGGCCACGCCGCTCTGAGGATCAACATGAAAGATGGCACCGCACTGGAAGTCTCATATTTCTGGGAGGAGAACGGTGAATATCGTTTTGAGATCGCAGGAGGTGTGGCGGGAGTCCCCAAAAACCAGGTGGAATCCATTCACGAGATTCTCGCTTCGCGGGAATTCGATCCCGAAGTGATTCTGGATGATTCACACTCTCAGTCCCTGGCGAGGGAAAACGAAGTGCTTCGGGGCATTGTGGAGGGGGAGCAGGCAGAGCACGCACACATTCAAAGGCTGAGCCTTGAGGAGAGCAGAAAGCTCCTGGCCATGGCAAACGGCCCGTCACCGGCTGCGCAGGCAAACATGGAAAGCGTCTACAGCCCCGAATTGAAGATGAAAGGCAACTTTGCTGATCTGGTGCGAATCAATGACCATGAGGTCATGCTTGTCCTGAGGAATGTGGTGAGCACCCGCAGCACCACCGGCAACCTCACCATTTACCTGGCCCTTTTTGACGGAGATGGCCGGCTGATTCAGCGAAAACCCTGTGAACTCTTTGAACTGACCCTGGACAGGAAGACCATGAGAGAGCTGGGCGCAGATGGAAAGATCTTCACGGTGATGGCTTCCGTCAAGCCCGACCCCAGAATCAGGCGATACGAAATCATAGCCTCCAGGCATTGATCCTCACAGCTGTTCTTCCTGCAAAAAAACGATGGTGGCTCCCCACCCTCCCCTTTCACGGGGAGCCCATGAGTAGGAGTGCACCAGGGGATGCCTGTCCAGGGTCTTGTGGACCAGCCGGGCAAGTGTGCCCGAACCTTTGCCGTGAATGATGCACACCTCGCGAAAGCCCTTTTCCCAGGCAGCCTGAAGATAGTCATGGAGCAAATCCTTCACTTCCGCGGGCTGAAAGGTATGAAGGTCGATGGTGTCCTCAATGGGAAAAACTATGGGTTCGGAAAAATTGTTTTCATCCATTTTCACACTCCAATGTGGTCAAGGATCATGCGGGCACAGACGGAAGCCCCATCAAGGGGGACTTGCGTGGTTTTTTTCGGCATGGATGCCAGCCCTTTGAGGTGCTTTTCCCACCTTCCCTCCAGGAGTTCGCGAGAGGGAATGTGAAGGGCGGGCAGGCTGGAATGCAGTTCACGCACAAGGATTTCGTATTCGGGAAAGGGGCCTCTGTCCGTATAGAGAGTGGGCGTTCCATGGGCCAGGCAGTCGGAAACAATGCCGTAACCGGGCTTGGTGATCACTCCGTCACAGGCCGCCAGCACATCCTGGTAGAGCATTTGGGGTTCCGTCACGCAAATGCTGTTGGAAAGCTGCAGTTTCAAAGGCTTTCTGTGGACAAAACAGGCCCAGTCGATGGCCTCAATCCGCTTCAAGGCCCTTTCTTCCAGCTTCAGATCCGTGAAGGCAAGAAGAAAGTGCTTCCTGTTCTCCTGGAAAGAAAGCGCCTTTCGAATCTCTTTCAGATTCGCATGGGACCGGCGGGCCACCAGGGGCACGCTCTTCACCGTGGGACAGGCTGAGCATTCGCCGTGCATGGGCAGTTGCAGGAAGAGCCCGCACATGCCATAAGCCTTTTTGATCCAGGCAACAATCTCTTCCCACCTTTGATCACTCCTGCAGTAAGCCTCGTAAATCCAATCCCATGTGAAATTGCCCACCCCCACCGATGGAATATCACACGCCCGGGAGCTCATAAAAGGTATGAAAGCCACATCGGAAACAACGCCTTTCACATTCTCCTCTCTCAGAAAACGTATCTCCTCCTCCAAGATGGCCTTTTCATTCTCTCTCCATTGGGCCAGAACCTCCCGCGTTCCTTCCAGGTCAATCCTCACGTTGTCGTGCTGCACGAGCCCGATGTCCGGGGTCACCGGCCGCACGGGCAGGGAACGTCCCACATTGAGGGGGATGAGCCATTGAGGAACGGTCGAAACCACCACCACGTTCAAATGGGGTGCGAGCCGCAGCATTTCGCGGATGATTTCGAGAGATCTGACGGCATGGCCAAATCCGTGGGGGGTGATGTAATAGGCCACGACATTTTTCATGGATGCATCCAGGCGTGAGATTGAGTATAAGTTTGGCAGTCACATTTTTATTCTCACTGTTCAGGAGACTTTTTTGAAAAAGAGGGTTTGAATATATCACAGGACAAGTGCAGGGCCAAAGGGAACGGGCCTTGAAATTCTTTGAGGATCCCCAATTCCCCGAGTCTGGTTTCTCCCATGGCCCGCCTCTGTTCTCCGGGAAAAGAGCCAACCTCCCTGTACGAAGACAGCAACGGGAGAATCTTTTCAGGGAATGGATCCCGCACTGGACTGCACCAAACAAGTGCCCACGGGCAAAACAGTCTGCCCCAAAGACCCAAAAACCCGGGCACAACAGGTAACCTGAGGAGGTTTCAATGACTGTCGTGAAAGTGACATTTCAACCGGAAAACAAAACCGTTGAAGCCAAAGCGGATGAAACACTCATGGACATCGCCTCACGGAGTGGAATCGACATCAACAATCTCTGCGGCGGACAGGGTGTCTGCGGCAGGTGCCGCGTCCGGATCATTGGCGGAAAGGTGCACAAGAATCCGGAACAAAAAGGACTCCTAGACGACAAGGACTGGGAAAGGGGGATCGTTCTCTCCTGTCAGACAAAAGTCATGGACGAGGACGTGGAAGTATCCATCCCCTCTGAATCGAGGAGAGAGGGTGAGCAGATTCTCACCTCCGACGGATTCATTCTTTTCACCCCTGTGGAAAGCAGGACACTGCCCCCTTTGCGACCCCTCGCTCAGAAGCATTTCCTTGAACTTTCAGAGCCCACCCTGGAAGACAACGTCTCCGACCTGGATCGCGTGTTTCGAGAGCTTCAAAAACTCCTGCCCGAAATCCGGGTGCAGGCTCACTTTTCCTGCCTCTGGGATTTGGCCGCCCTTCTGCGCCAAAGCAACTGGAAGGTGACGTCCACCCTTCATTTCATGGACCTCCAATGCCCCCAGCTGCGGCACCTGGAAGAGGGCAACAGGGCGAAGCACAACCTGGGAGTCGCCGTGGACGTGGGCACCACAACCATCGTGGCCCAGCTGCTGGATCTGAGCACGGGCAAGATTCTCGGTGTGGAGGGTTCACACAATCGCCAGTCGAGATATGGCGAGGACGTCATCTCACGCATGATCTTTGCCTGCGGCAAGACAGAGGGGCTCATTCCCCTCAACGAGGCGGTGGTGGAAACCATCAATGCTCTCGTGGATTCTCTTCTGAAAAGCTCCGGTTTTGAGGCGGAAGACATCACCTGCTATGTGGCCGCAGGAAACACCATCATGAGCCATTTCCTTCTCAAACTGGAACCCTGCCACATTCGCCTGGAGCCTTACATTCCGGCGGCCAATCGTTTTCCTCCCTTTCAAACCAGGGACCTGGGGCTGAGAGGCTATTCCAGAGCCTTCCTGCACACCATGCCTTGCGTCAGCAGCTATGTGGGCGGAGACATCAGTGCAGGTGTTCTCGCCTGCGGCATGAACGACCGTGAAGAAATCAGCGCCCTCATCGATGTGGGAACCAATGGTGAAATCGTTATCGGCAACAACCAGTGGCTGGTGTGCTGCTCCGCATCGGCAGGTCCCGCTTTTGAAGGGGGAGGCATCAAATTCGGCATGCGTGCCACCAGGGGAGCGGTGGAGAAAGTGTGTGTTTCCGGAGTGGATGTGCACTGCGAAACCATCGGCAAGACGAAAGCGCGGGGCATCTGCGGTTCGGGCCTCATCGACCTCATGGCGGAACTGGTGGCTGAAGGCATCGTGGATCAGAGCGGCAAATTCGTCCAACTGGACCATCCGCGCGTGAGAACCCTGAATGACGTTCCCGAATTCATCGTGGTTCCCGAGGACGCCACGGAAACGGGTGAGGCCGTGACGGTCACGGAAGACGATATCTCCACCCTCATCAAAAGCAAGGGAGCCATTTTGGCCGCCATGAAAGTGATGCTTCAGGACCTTGGACTTTCTTTTTCCGACCTGGAAAAGATTTATGTGGCGGGTGGCTTTGGTGCTCACCTGAACGTGGAAAAGGCCATATTCATCGGACTTTTGCCCGATATTCCAAAGGAACGGGTCGACTTCATCGGCAACAGTTCCCTGGCAGGAGCAAGAACCTGTCTCCTTTCCACGGAAGCATTTCAAAGAGCGGAAGCCATAGCGAGGCAGATGACCTACTTCGAACTTTCGGTCCATCCGGACTTCATGGACGAATTCGTGGCCTCCCTTTTTCTTCCCCATACCCAGATGGAACTTTTTCCCTCCGTGGCAAAAGCCCTTTCCCAGCGCAAGGATTCACGGGAAGAACACCCCTGTGAAAGCAGTGCACCAAAGGATTTGCAATGATTTTTCCTGTTGATTTTTTGCTTCTCTTCTCTATAATTTTTTTTATTTTGGAGACCAGCTGCTCAAAGTCTCAGGAAAATCAACATGGTGCATGGCAAAACTTTCCCGATGGCTGGCAGGTGGATCCCTGAAAATCATCATCCATAAATTTGAAAGGAATTCTCGAAATGCCGGAAGGTCGCGTCAAGTGGTTCAACGAAAAGAAGGGATACGGCTTCATTCAACCTGAATCAGGAGCTGACTTGTTCGTTCATTATTCTTCCATTGAAGGTTCGGGCTTCAAATCCTTGATAGAGGGTGAACCCGTTATTTTTGAAGTGGAAGACGGTGCCAAAGGACCTCAGGCCGTCAAAGTGAGAAGAGCCTGAAACAGTTTTCACCTGCATTATGATAAGCACTCATAAGAAGAAAAGTAAAAAAACATTGAGCCGGAGGTTTCCCTCCGGCTTTTTGCTTTGAAAATACCTTTGAGAAGGCCAAGAGGCGTCAGGGACAGTGAACGCAGGCAAAAATTTTCTCGGCCCTTTTCCCGACGCGACTGACTTAAGCTGCTCCTTGAGGGGCCTTTCCCGAGTCGACAAAGGAATATGGATGCGCTCGTGCTGAAGCATCGAAGCATAAACGCCCCTTTCACATCCTGATGGGTGCAACCTTCGGCACTCCCTTTCCCCACCTTGACTTTCACCTTATGTTCACCTATTTTGTTTTCGTGATCTTTCAAAAGATCCAAAGGGAGGCCCATCGTTCCTCATTGCCGCCCTTCCTCATGGGAATGCATGCGGGATCAGGCGACTTGCATGACTGGCCGAGATCTGTTCCATCATTTTGGAGTCATCCTTAACTCTGAACCCGGAATACGGCCAAAAAACCAAATGGGAAAAAAAACACTGACGGCTTCAAATTTTTCTGCAACCTTCGGGGTGCACCATGGAAAACCGCCACATCGTCCACTTCAGCTTTCCCGACTTTTACGCCACCCTGGAAGAGCGCAGGCATCCGGAGCTGAAAAAAAAACCTCTGGCCCTGGCGGTGCCGGGCCCCCGATCGGTGATTCAGGGGGTGAACGCCCTCGCACGCCGGGAAGGCATTCAGGAAGGAATGGCCTTTCATCACGCCAAACGCTTCTGCCGGCGGCTCACTGTCTTTCCCGTGGACCTTCCGGTCTACATGGAGGAGCATCAGCAAATCCTCATTCACCTGGGCCGGTTTTCTCCCCTGGTGGAGGGCCCCCGGCCCGGCCGGTACTTCGTGGACCTCACGGGAACGCACCGCCTGTGGGGAGCGGCTCCCGATGTTTCCTTCCGCATGGAAAAAGAGCTGGCCGCGCAAAGAACATTGCATGCCCGGGTGGGTCTGGCGGGGAACAAGCTGGTCAGCCAGGTGGCTTCTCAGTGCACCGTTCCCGGAGACCTGTCGTGCATTTTCGCAGGGGGTGAAGTTTCCTTTCTCACCCCCCTCCCCCTCGATTTCCTTCCGGGAGTGGGCCCCGCGACCTTGGCCCGGCTGAGGGATTTCAACCTGCGCAGCATCGGTCAGCTGGCCCACCTGCCGTCAAAAAGCCTGGCGAGCGTTCTGGGAAAAACGGGAATTCGCCTGGCTCAAATGGCTCGAGGTGTGGATTTGGCCCCTGTCCTTCCCTTCGTCAGGAGCCCCGGCCTTTCCATCGTCCAGAAACTCGATCGGGACGAAATTCACCGGGAAAACCTCGAAGGACTTCTTTTCCAGCAGGTGGAGGAAGCGGGGTGGCATTTGCGCCGCCACAACCGCTGTCCCGGCCGTTTCACCCTGGAAGTGCGCTATGCGGACGGGAACACGGCCCGTCTTCAGCAGCCCCTTCCCCCCATCACCACCCGGTTGGACCAGCAGCTGTTTCGAAAAATACGGCCCGTTTTCCTCAAGTTTCTCCAACGGCGCGTGGCCATTCGCCGCATCGGCCTGGAACTGGAGGAATTTTCCATGCCTGCAAGGCAGCTCCCCCTCTTTCCCTGGGAAGAAGGAACTTCCGCAGGCGCCGGACGCATACAGCAAGCCCTGGACGCCGTACGCACCCGTTTTGGCCGGGAAAGCATCGCCTGGGGCCGTGTCGTGCAAATGGAAGCCAAAGGCCGCATCACCGTTGAATTCAACTGAAACGTAAAAACCCTTTCCGAGTTTAGAGTTGATCCCATGGGAGCATCCTTCGTTCACCTTCATGTCCATTCATCCTACTCCATGATGTGGGGCGTGAGTTCCGTGGAAAAGCTCTGCCAAAAAGCCGCAAGCCAGGGATGCACCGCCCTCGCCCTCACGGACACCAATGGCTTCTACGGCCTCATGAATTTCCTGGAAGCGGCACGGCGTCACCGCCTTCAGCCCCTGGTGGGCACGACCCTTCGGGCGACCGGGCGGGAAGCGGTTTTCCTGGCCAGGACGCCCCGCGGCTATGAACTCCTCTGCCACATGGCCACCCTGGTGCACAAAAACGACTTCTCCTTTTTCCGGGACGTTCCCCATGCTCCCCGGGATCTGGCAGCCCTCGCTTCCGACCCGGAGCTTTTGAAATGCCTTCCCTCCCGGGTGGAATGCCGGGTGGAGGTGATCCCCGGCGAAAGGGACCGCAGAACGCTCCAAATGTCCCGGGAGCTGGGAATTTCTCCCGTGGCCACCAACGGAGTGCACTTCGCCGGCCCTGAAGACCACAGCCTGCACCGGCTGGTTCGCGCCATAGACCTCAACCGCACTTTGAGCACCCTCCCCCCCGAAGAGGTGGTTCCGCCGTCCCGCTGGCTCAAAAGCCCTGAGGAAATGGCCCGCCACTTCCCCCAAGCTCCCGAAGCTCTGTCCAACGCCCTGGCCCTGGCCCGGATGTGCTGCACCCACTGGGACCATTTTCAGACGGTCTTTCCCCCCTATGACGACCGACGGGAAGACCACATTCAGGTCCTTTTGGACCGGTGCCGCCGGGGAATTTCATGGCGGTACGGCAAGACCAGCCATGCCGTGGAAAAGCGGCTGGCGGAAGAACTGGAACTCATCGCAAACAAGGGCTATGTGGACTACTTCCTGGTGGTGGCGGACATGGTGAGCCGGCGCCCCATTCACTGCGGGCGGGGAAGCGCCGCGGCCAGCCTGGTGAGCTACCTTCTGGGAATCACTCACGTGGACCCCATCGAACACAACCTTCTTTTCGGGCGGTTTCTGAACCCACACCGCAACGATCATCCCGACATCGACGTGGACTTTCCCTGGGACGAACGGGACGATCTCATGGAAGAACTGCTGGGGGTTTACGGGTCTCACCGCATGGCATCGGTGGCCAACCACGTGGGCTTCGGCGCAAGAGCTTCCCTGCGTGAAGTGGCCAAGATCTACGGCATTCCCGCCCATGAAATCAAGGAAGTGACGCGGCGCATGGGCTACGGAACTCATCCCGGGCGCATCTGGGACCGGGTGCAGCGCCATCCCCGTTTCCAGGGCTTTCGACTGGACCCCCCATGGCCGGAAATCCTGGACCTGGCGGCCCGCCTGGAATCCCTGCCCCGGCACCTGTCGGTCCATAGCGGAGGGTTGATCCTCGTGCCCGATCATATTTCCCGCTACGTGCCCGTTCAGGTGAGCGCCAAGGGAACGCGCATCATTCAGTGGGAAAAGGACCAGGCAGAAAAAGCGGGACTCGTCAAGATCGATCTTCTGGGAAACCGTTCCCTGGCGGTCATCCGGGACGCCCTGGCCGCTGTGCAGCGCAACACGGGCCTGCACCTGGACTATGCCGCTTTCGATCCCCTGGATGATCCCGGCACACAAAAACTTCTTCGAAGGGGGGAGACCATGGGGGTTTTCTACGTGGAATCCCCCGCCATGAGGCAGCTGCAAAAGAAAACGGGCAAAGGGGATTTCAAGCATCTGGTGATCCATTCTTCCATCATCCGTCCCGCGGCCAACCGCTACATCAACGCCTACATGGAACGGCTCCACGGAGCGCCTTACGAACCCATTCATCCGCGCCTGGAAGTGATCCTGAAGGAGACATACGGCATCATGGTGTACCAGGAGGATGTGGTGCTGGTGAGCATGGCCCTGGCGGGATTCAACTGGGCGGAAGGGGACGGGCTTCGCAAGGTGATCAGCAAGAAAAGCCCTGAACGGATTTCCCGCTACCGGCAGCGTTTTTTCCATGGGTGCAGGGAGCGGGGTGTCTCACAGGACGTGGCCCAAAGGGTCTGGGAAATGATTCTCTCCTTTGCGGGGTATTCCTTCTGCAAGCCCCATTCGGCCTCCTACGCCCTGGTGAGCTTCAAATCGGCCTACCTCAAGGCGCACCACCCGGCGGAATTCATGGCGGCGGTCATCAACAACGGGGGCGGATACTACAGCACATGGGCCTACATTTCGGAAGGACGGCGCATGGGCCTGGAAGTGCTGGGGCCTCACGTGAACGGGAGCCTCTGGGACTACGAAGGAAAAGACGGGAAAATCCGGGTGGGATTGAAACAGCTCCAGGCCATGCGGCGGGAAACTCTGGAGAGGCTCCTGGAGGAACGCAACGGGCGCGGTCCGTTCCTTTCCCTCAAAGACCTTTTCCGCCGTGTCTTCCTCACTCCTTCCGAAGGGGCTGTCCTGGTGAAAAGCGGTGCCCTGGACGACCTGGAAAAACACCTGAACCGCTCCCAGCTCTTCTGGGAAGCCGCCGTGCACGCCAACATGCAGGCCCACACCAGGATGAACGGCCCGGAAGGAACGGTGGAGCAACTCTCCCTTTGGGGGCAAAAAGACCACCCCTACGCCCCTCGCAGTGCCCCTGACGCAAGCTTTTGGGCCCAGGCTGAAGGAGCCTTTTCGGCATCCTTTCCCTTTGCAAAAACATCGCACCCGTCTTTTTCCGCAGATCAAGTCCAGTCACCCCAAAAAGCATTCTCCGCCGAATCCGTCGAAACGCCTCGTCCCGCCCCTTCCACTCCATCCCTGGACGATCTGACACCGGAGGAGAAATGGCGCCATGAAATGGAAACTCTGGGGTTTGTCCTGTCCGTACATCCCTTGAAACTGTGGGAAAAGGCCATCCGGGCCCTCCCCCAGCGCATCGTTCCCGCCAGGGACCTTCACCGTCATGGAGGAAAGGGGGTGTGGGTGATGGGCTGGCTGGTCACACGCAAGGAGGTCCTGACCCGGGAAGGAGATTCCATGGAATTCGTCTCCTTCGAAGACACCACGGCCATCTACGAAGCGGTATTCTTTCCCGAAGCCTTCAAACGCTTCTGCCAGGAACTGAACCCGGACCGCCCCTTCCTCCTTTTCGGACGGGTGGAAAGGGAGTTCGGCACCGAATGCCTCAATGTGCTCCGGATGCATCCCCTTTCGCATGTGCATGTGAGGGATGCAGGGGGCGGGATGAAGCACTGAACTCCAAACAAATCCAGCGGCTTTTTCACTCCCGCCACTTCCCCATTCCAATGACAACCTGTTTCCCCTGTTAATGTTTTACCCAGGACCTTTGAATCAAGATCGGCGCCCTGTGGCGTGTGGTCACGACAGGAGCCCCGGGGCAAGTGGAATTTCCATCTTCGGAAGAGATCGTCATCTTTCAAATGAGAGAATTGCTCTTGACCTGCCGTTTTGCATCCACTACTTTTGTGGATAATCATTCTCTTTAAAGATCCAACTCCCTAAACTCAGGGGACCAAGTGAAGAAAACCAAGCGTTTCCATTGCTCCATGCGGGGCGCCCCGCACTTTTGCAGCGGATTGCAAAAAGACGCTTTCGCTGAAAAGCAACGCCAGCCAGAAGACAACGAGACACCACATTTTTCCGTTCAATAGTTCACACAACGAAAGGAGTCAGGAACATGAGCGAACAAAGCAAATGCCCTGTGACAGGAAAGGGACATGACCACGCAGGCGCCAAGGCCACTTCGAACCGTGACTGGTGGCCCAACCAACTGAAACTGGACATCCTTCACCAGCACACGCCGGCCTCCAATCCCCTGGGGCCTGATTTCAACTACGCCGAGGAATTCAAAAAGCTTGACCTTGCCGCCGTGAAGAAGGACCTGTATGACCTCATGACCGATTCCCAGGAGTGGTGGCCGGCCGACTGGGGCCATTACGGGGGCCTTATGATCCGCATGGCGTGGCACAGCGCCGGCACCTACCGCACCGCTGACGGGCGCGGCGGCGGCGGCACGGGAAACCAGCGTTTTGCCCCCATCAACAGCTGGCCCGACAATGGCAACCTCGACAAGGCACGCCGGCTGCTCTGGCCCATCAAGAAGAAATACGGCAACAGGCTCTCCTGGGCCGACCTGATGATTCTGGCGGGCAACTGCGCACTGGAGTCCATGGGTTTCCAGACCTTCGGCTTCGGCGGCGGCCGTGTGGACATCTGGGAACCGGAAGAGGACATCTATTGGGGATCTGAAGGGGAATGGCTGGGGGACCAACGCTACAGCGGGGATCGCGAGCTGGAAAACCCACTGGCAGCCGTGCAGATGGGCCTGATCTATGTGAACCCCGAAGGCCCCAACGGCAATCCGGACCCGGTGGCATCGGGCCACGACGTGCGTGAAACTTTCGCCCGCATGGCCATGAACGACGAAGAAACGGTTGCACTGGTTGCCGGCGGCCACACCTTCGGTAAGTGCCACGGGGCAGGAGATCCCAACCTGGTGGGGCCGGAACCGGAGGCCGCGCCCCTGGAGGAGATGGGACTGGGATGGAAAAACGCCCTGGGCACCGGCAAGGGGGTGCACACCACCACCAGTGGCATCGAAGGCGCCTGGAAGCCCAACCCCACAAAATGGGACATGGGCTACTTCAACATGCTGTTCGGTTACGATTGGGAACTGGTCAAGAGCCCGGCTGGCGCCTGGCAGTGGCTCGCCAAGGACGTCAAGGAAGAGGACATGATTCAGGACGCCCACGACCCATCCAAGAAGCACCGGCCCATGATGACCACCGCCGACCTGTCGCTGCGTTATGACCCCATCTATGAACCCATCGCGCGCCGTTTCCACCAGGACCCTGAGGCTTTTGCCGATGCCTTCGCCCGCGCCTGGTTCAAACTGACTCACCGCGACATGGGGCCCAAGGGTTTCTACCTCGGTCCTGAAGTGCCGGAGGAAGACCTCATCTGGCAAGATCCGGTCCCTCCTGTGGATCATCCCCTGATCGACGCCCGGGACATTGCCGACCTCAAAGCCAGGATTTTGGCGTCCGGACTGCCGGTGGCGGAGCTGGTCTCCACTGCCTGGGCTTCGGCCTCCACCTTCCGTGGTTCAGACAAGCGCGGGGGCGCCAATGGCGCACGCATTCGCCTGGCGCCGCAAAAGGACTGGGAAGTCAACGAGCCGAAGCAACTGGCCAGGGTGCTGAGTGAACTGGAAAAGATCCAACAGGCCTTCAACAGCGCCCAGACGAACGGCAAGAAAATCTCCATGGCGGACCTCATCGTCCTGGCCGGCTGCGCCGCCGTTGAAGCGGCGTCCAAGGCTGCCGGCCACTCGGTGGAGGTGCCTTTCACCCCCGGCCGCACAGACGCCTCCCAGGAACAGACCGACGTGGACTCCTTCGCCGCACTGGAACCCCAGGCCGACGGTTTCCGCAATTACCAGAAAAAGGCCTTCACCGTCTCTGCCGAAGAAATGCTGGTGGACAGGGCGCAGCTCCTGACCCTGACCGCACCTGAGATGACGGTGCTCGTCGGTGGCCTGCGCGTACTGGGTGCCAACGCGGGTGGTTCGAAACACGGCGTGCTCACGACACGGGCCGGGACTCTCACCAACGACTTCTTCGCCAACCTGGTCCACATGGGCACCGTGTGGAAGCCCACCTCCGACGCCAGGGAAACGTTCGAAGGGCACGACCGCAAGACAGGCGACCTCCAGTGGACGGGCACCCGCGTGGACCTCGTTTTCGGGTCCAATTCCCGGCTTCGCGCCCTGGCCGAGGTCTATGCACAGGACGATGCGCAGGAAAAGTTCGTGCGTGACTTCGTCGCGGCCTGGAACAAGGTCATGAACCTGGGGCGCTTCGATCTGCAATGATCCTGACATGAAGGTCTTCAAAGCTTTCGAAAGGACGCTCAGCAGACGGTGAGCCAGCCGGGTGACCGGGGGGTTTTTCCCCGGTCACCCCAGCACTGCGCATGCGAGTCCACATAAGTGAAAATGCCAAGGAACTCAACGCTGCGACCATCTGATTTGTATTTTTGTATTTAAAGGAACTCAAAAACAGCCCTCTTTTGACTCAAAGGTGAGGTGAGTGCCGGGGAGAAGGCTGCAATGAGGCCAGAATGACCGATACTCCTTCCCGTTTTTGGAAAATATTCTTTGAGGTTTATGAAGCATTGCCCCGGCAGGGCCCGGGCAGTCGAGCCTGCGCCGAAAAAGCTCTCAGTCTCTGCAAAGGACTGCCTCCCAATCCCGCCATACTTGACCTGGGTTGCGGAACCGGCGGACAAACACTCCATCTCGCGGAACTCACCTGCGGTTCCATCCTTGCCGTCGACCATCACGGTCCAAGCATCGAGCGGCTCAAGGCAAAGCTCGCTGAACATGGCCTTTCGCAAAGAGTTCGGGCGGTCACGGGAGACATGTCCAGGCTTGAGCAACCACCGGAAAGCTTCGATCTCATCTGGTCCGAGGGTGCCTTCTACAACATCGGAATAGACAATGCCCTGCGGATTTGCCAGGGACTTTTGCGACCTGGCGGCTGTCTTGCCTTCACGGAAGCAGTCTGGCGCAAGGAAAATCCTCCACCCGAAGTTAAGACCAGTTTTGAACTGGAATATCCGACCATGGGTTGGGTGAAAGATGTCCTGACCGCCATACATAAATGCGGATTCGAATTGCTGGGACACTTCACTTTGCCGGACGAGGCATGGTGGAACGATTTCTACACCCCCATGCAGCGCCGCTTGGAAGTACTGCGTGCCACTCACGCCAATGATGGGGAGGCTCTCTCCATACTCGACCAAATTGCTCAGGAACCCGAGATGCACCATCGTTTTTCTGCTTTCTACGCTTACGAGTTCTTTGTCGTGCGCCGCCAATGAGAACGGACTCACCCCTGCCTCGCCTCATCCTGAAATGAAAGTTTCAGGGGGCTGCTTCCTGACCAGGACGAAAGCTGCCGATGGCGGATCAAAAGATTGTCTCAAAAAGCTCACCTTGTCCTTCAAGGCCCTCTCGGGCAAAAACAGCGAAAACGTCCGCTCACCCATTGAAGATGACTTCCGCCAGGATTCAAAGGCTTCACAACGAGCGCTTCAAGTCTGCCTGCAATTGGTGTTATTCTTTCATGGCACAAACGGGCATGGCAATTCCCCCAAACAATGGGGGTTTTTTCCTATTTCCTTTTTCCATCCAAAAGCGCTCATTTGCCTCATGAACACAGAAAGGAGACACTCATGCGACTGATCGAGCGGGATTTTCGTGACAAGGAGAACTGCCCGAGCGTCCTCCTTGTCAACCTGCGGCCCTCTGCCGATGTGTCCGCGAATCTCTCCAGAATGGAAGACATCGTCCAGCTGGCCCACGAGAAGAAAGCAAACATGGTCATCTTTCCCGAACTCTGCGTCACAGGCCATGTGTGGGACGATGTGAATGATCCGGAGGACAGAAGAGTGACCAATCTCCTTCGGGAAGGGGAAAATGAAAAAATTGCCAAGACCATCAGGCGCATCCGTGACAGCCTGGTGGATGACGGTCAGGGCCTGGAATACGTTTTCTACAATAACGCGCGCAGAAAATACGGCGAGTTCCTCAACTCCACTTTTGTGCTCAACCATTCCATCGACTACCGCCGTGAGGAATTCATCTATGACAAGGTCTTTCTGACTCCCATCGAGCAACGTTTCTTCAAGCCGGGCACGGACAAGAGGCTCACCATTCGGACAAAATGGGGCAGTTTCGGATTTCTGATCTGCTACGATTTGTGCTTTGTGGAACTGGCCAGAAGGTACGCCTTTCGGGATCGGGTGGATGCCATCGTGACCATGGCCCAGTGGAGGGCGGAAGCGGTGCGTGAATACCCGCGCATGAACATCATGACGGACCATTACTATGGTTTTTTGTGGGACCTCATGAATGCCTCCAAATCCGCTTACAATCAGGTGTGGAGCCTCGCTGTCAACACGGTGGGGCCCCATGACGTGACCGGTGACTACTTCTGGGGGGGAAGCGGCATCTGGGCGCCTTCGGGAATGCCTGTCATCCGATCTTCTCATATCACCCCGGAACTGATCCTCGTGCGCAACCTGGACGTCAAGGGGCAGCGACACCTTGAACGGGACGACTTTGACTATCAGATCGATTTTGCCCGTTTCTACAAGAGGATAAAAGAGGATGGCTCTTCACCTCAGCAGCTGGAATGAAAAGGTGTGTCACGCTGCAGCCAGGGTGAGCCTGCGAAACCAAGGTGGAATCATACCTCCAGAGGCAAAGCGAGAAAACCGGGCCCACATTCCCAAAAAAAACAAAGACGCCGGGAAGACTTCGGAAGCAAGCGTTGAGGCGCATTCAAATCCCGGTTTCATTTTCCTGCCGAGTAGCCGATGAGCGAATTCAGACCAAAAAGATCTCGAAAAACGGGTCTTCCCCCGGGCACCCTGGTGCACATCGGGGAGAGAAAAGCGGAATCGACCCACTACACAATGGTCCGTTACAATGAGAAGTTCCTTGAAGAAAAGCAGATTGGATCACCAGAAGATTTTTTCGAAGTTCAAGTAGAAGGGATGACCACATGGATCAATGTGAGCGGTATCCATGATGTGCAATCTGGAAACTCCATGAGCCTTGATGTGATCACCTGGAAGGGAAATAAGAAAAGCCGGAACGGCTTATCCGGCTTTTCCAGAGGCATTGCATTCTATTGCCTGGAGCGTTCAATTCTTGAGACGGGCGGTCAGATTGATGGTCGCACCCTTGAGGAGCCTGGAAATGGGGCACGTTTCCTTGGCGTTTTCCGCAATTTCCCTGAATTTCGCTTCGTCAATACCTGGCACATGGGCCTCGCATTCCAGATCGATTTCTTTCACGCTGAATCCAGATGCATCTTTCACCAGGTTGACGATCGCCTCGGTCTTGACAATCTGCGGCTGAAATCCAGCCTTTCCAAGTGCCCCCGAAAGGGCCATGGAAAAACATCCCGCATGCGCTGCCCCCACAAGTTCTTCAGGGTTCGTGCCCGCGCCTTCCTCGAAACGGGAGGAAAATGAGTAGGCTCCCTCAAAAGCGCCGCTTCCAAGCGCCAAAGTTCCACTTCCATCGGGCAACGAACCCTTCCACTCAGCATTGGCTTTGCGTTTGGGCATGTGATGTCTCCCTTTTTCTCAAAAGATTATCAATCATGGTGACCAGACTGAAACATAGGGCTCACCTTGGCCACTCCACTCCTCATGGTCACGACCTGAAACAGCCCTCACGCCCACTTGGAACTCATCACCTGCGTGGTGGTTGATCACTCCCGTAACCTTCGTTTCCTCTACTCGTGATTCCTGCACAATAAAAATAGTGGTCCCGAAAGAAAAATCAATGCATCGGGGATTGATGGACACAACTCCCTGACGAGCGGTGCGTTGCGTGGGGCAAAAAGGAACTCTGGTAGAATTGTCTCCCACCGATGCATATAATCTTGTAAAGTCAGATTTTTTGAGTTCAGCTGAAACGCGAGCAGAAGGCTTGAAAAAATTGAGAGGAGGATCGTCATGAGTGAAGAATTGAAACAAGGAGATGCTCTTATCGTTGTGGATGTGCAAAAGGATTTTTGCCCCGGCGGAGCATTGCCGGTCGAAAAGGGTGAAACCGTAGTCCCCGTCCTCAATCGCTGGATTGCAAAAGCCATCCAAAAAGGGGTGCCCATATTTGCCTCACGCGACTGGCACCCTGTGGGACACATCAGTTTCAACGCGAGCGATGGTCCCTGGCCGCCCCACTGTCTTCAAGACAGCGATGGAGCCAGTTTCCATCCCGACCTTCACCTCCCGGACTCGGTCGTCAAGGTGACCAAAGGAGTGCGCTTTGATCAGGACCAAAACTCCGCCTTTGACCAGACGGGCCTCGCCTTCAGACTTCGCCAGGAGGGCATTCACCGCCTGTGGATCGGTGGCCTTGCGGAAGATGTCTGCGTGCTGGCAACCGCCCTCGATGGGCGCAAGGAGGGCTTTGAAGTGGTGCTGATCTCCGATGCCACCAAGCCGGTCACATCCGAGGGCGGAGAAAAAGCCCGAAGGGAAATGCGCGAGGCCGGAATACAGAGCACCAGCTGAAACGGCTGGCTCCGGCCGTGAAGATCTTCAAGCGGGAGGTCTGCTGGACGCAGACTTGATTCAATCACTAAAAACCGCTGGTTTTTCGGACGTCGAGATCGTCCACAGATATCCTGACCTCTTCGAGGGGGTGCCCAACCCATCGAGCGCAATGGAATTCGGCACGCAGGGCATTTCTTTTCGTGCCCGCAAACGTTAAGAAGGACAGGATGTCAAAAAGGGCCCATTGAGCTTTAACGGGATGTCTTCAGGCCTGCCTTCCCGGGCCTCGCACTGGCTTGAGCCCGCGCCTGAAAAAGGCACTTGCGGCCTTACGGAAAAACTGCCATTTTCACCTGGCACAATCTGGCACAATGAGGAAGCATTCACGTGGCAGAACATTTTTCCAAAGCCTCGTTTGAGCTCAACAATTTCCAACCGCTGAAAGTTCAGATCAGCCGGGAAATTAGAGGGTTCACCCATGCAGGGATGAGTGAGCCCTGGCACTGACTTCGAGCTATAGGGAGCAGAGCAAGCCTTATGATTCAATTTTTCACCAACTGGCGATTTCTAATCGTCATCATGGCTTTTGCGGTGACGGCCAACTGCGGCCAGACATCAGAAAGGATGGACGTCAATGAACTGAGGGTGGGCATTGAAGACCAGCCCCGCACCCTGGATCCCCGTTATGCCACGGATGCTTACGGACAGCGGATAGGACAGCACCTCCTCTTCAGCACGCTGGTGAAACACGGCTACGATCTTCAGCCGGTCCCTGACCTTGCAATCCGCTGGGAAAACCCCGAAGACCACATCACGGTGGTGCATCTGAGGCAGGACGCCTATTTCCACGACGGCACTCCCGTGACTGCAGAAGATGTCAAATTCACCTACGAACATCTCATGGATTCGAAGACCCTTTCACCTTTTGCCTCCCGCTTACGTTCCATCATCGACTCCGTAGAGGTGGAAGATCCTCACACGGTTCGCTTCATTCAGAAGATGCCCGTGGCTTCCTTTCTCAACGCGATCACTACCTCTATTCTTCCCAAACACCTCGTTGAGAACCAGGACGAAGATTTTTCCCGGACTCTTACGGGTTCGGGACCTTTCCAATTCGTTTCCCAGTCCGCCACGGAGATCGTGCTGTCACCCAATGAACATTACTACGGGGGAAAGCCTCAAATGGAAAGGCTCGCTTTCAAAGTGATCAGAGACGACAACACGCGATTTCTCAAAATGAGAAGGGGAGAACTGGATCTGGCCATCAATGCCCTGCCCCTGGACAAGGTGGACGAGTTCAGGAAGCCCCCTCTCAGCGACACCTATGAACTCATAGAGGGGCCCGGCATTTCCTACAACTATGTGGCATT
>PXBG01000034.1 GCA_003566995.1 Syntrophobacteraceae bacterium | reverse complement strand
TCCCTGGCCAGAACAAAAAGTATCATGCTTGCCAGCATGATCGCACCGATGCTGACCGCTGCCCAGATTTCCGCCAGCCGGCTCAGGCGCACTTCCACATCCGATGTCGGAAGATGCGGGCGACGCAAGTGGGAGCGCACGGGCGGTCTCGAGTGACCCTGAATGTTCTCGACCTGCATGTCCATTGCCTGGATGACGGCATCATTTTGGGCCATTTGCTTCCGAATATCCTGGATGCTCCGGGAGAGTGCTTCCATTCTGCCCTGGTTCTCCCGGTAAACGGCTCTCAGGTGAGAGTGGCCTTTCAGTGCCTGGCTTTCGAGGTGAAGATCCTGCAGCTGTTGTCTTTTTGATGCCGCTTCCGAGCGAAGGCTTCTGTTTTCTTCCGCCAGCTCAATCCGCCGCCGTTCCTGTTTTTTCAGCAAATCGGGCGGCGATGACTCTTTGTGCAGCCCTGCCCACCCCACCGGGTCATGCCATAGCTGGCGCATGCTGCCGTCCCGGTTGTAGGCCGGTCCCGCAGGAGCGTCCTCGCCCGAAACGGGGTCGCCCGCGTAAAAGCCCCAAAGCCCCCTGTAGCCCTTCACCCACTGGGGGACAGGGTCCAGCAATTGTGGATCATCCCATGCCTTGTCCTGGCCAGGGCCGATGGAGACACCAGAGCCCGTGGCATAATCCACAAAAGGCACCCGGATGATGAACTCCCTGCTTCCATTTCCCGTGTTTCTTTCCCTTTCAGCCACCAGCTTTTTCTTTATGCGGGCGACAGTTCCCCTGACGCGGCTCAGGGGGGAGAGAAAGGTCAGGTCCAGTTCTGCCAGGTACTCCCCCGGAATATAGTAACTGGCATGGGAGCCAGCTCCCGCATAGACCACGGGATGTTCTCCTTCCTTCTCCAGCGCCGGGTCGTCCCAATGACGGCGGATATCGTCTCCGGAATAATCATGGGAGGCGTACGCCACCCACTCCGGATGGAGCTCTCCCGTCGAATCCTGCCACAGATAAATGGAGATGGACTCCCAGTCCCCCTCATGATCGTTGGCGCCGTGAAAACCCGATCGCCAGTTGTTGAAGGGATAGAAAAACCAGTACTGCAGTATGGTCCAGCCCGAATCCTCAAAGATGCGCCCGTAATAGACATGGCGCTGATCCTCTGCCATGATTCGCTCATAAGCGTACTCCGCTGCCACCGCTGTGTCGCCCGTGATCCGCCCGCGGGCCAGCAAGGAGATGGCAAATACAGCGTCAACCAGCCTGGACAGGTACCCCACGCGCACCAGCCGTCCGTTCGCCGCACGGAATCGGCGGGTGCGATGTTCCAGCCGATAGGTGGCCAGTTCCGCAAGGCTCACGGGATCCACAAATTTGAGAAAATACAGGGCGCCGGATCGATCATCCACGGACCGGCCGAGCATTTCCAGCATGAGTTCTCCTTTCGGAGTCACCAGGACGGGTTCCTGGCCGGGGTGCTGCTTCCACAGACTCGCATGGCGCACATAGGCGGCCACATCCATGGGGAAAAAGCGCTCCCCTTCCGAAAACCTCACGATGGGCTCGAAACGCCGCAACAGGTTTTTGTCCATCCGGGGCTTCGTTTCGTTCATTCTTCCACCCATTTTTCCATCACGGGAAGCTCCCGGGGTCGAAACATCCGTTTCACTTCCGAGTGCTGGAGATAAGCGACCAGAAATATGCAATAGATCATGATGACATAGATGTAACTGGGCCGATCCTGGAAATAGAGAATCAGAGCCATCAGCAGGCTCAGCCCCTGCACGGCCATGGCCGTGACCCAGGCCAGCGGCCAAAGGCGGAAGAATCCGACGGTGGCAAAGAGGGACAGGAAGGCAAGAGGTATGAAAACGATGCCGAAGGGAATCTGCACAATCCCGTTTGGAGTTATGAGCCTCTGATAAAAGAGAACCAGGCCCTCGGGCGCCCTCAGGACTTCATTGGCTGTCAGCAGATGCAACAGCCCCGAAAAGGCAAGCACAAGGGTCTCCACAATCAAAAGGGATCCCAAAATGATCACCCTCCGCGAGCGGCGGCTTTTCAACGTGTCCTGACCATCCATATGCACAGGTTCCTGCCGGGCCGAAAGTCCGGATCCCTCCTGCCGACCCTGGCACAAATCACCGCGAGTTGCTTGGTTCTTTACAGGGGGTCGGACCAGCTTTACAGGGGGTCGGACCAGGCTAAAATATTGACATTAAACAGAAAAAGTCTCAAAAAAGGCCGAAATTTGTTGCTATAGCTCGATTTTCGGGGTCAAAACCGCCCCCATGAGTTTCTGCTCCTCCCGTAGCACACAGGCATCGCCTCTTTCAATGATGCTCCGCCCTATTCCCCGCACTCCCAAATTTTCCTGGACCTTACGAACAAATTCTTCGCTGCCGACGGCAAGACTCTGGGTCCATGCCTCGTTTCGCTGGTGGTCTTCCATGAGCAGTGCCTCTTCGATCCATTCCCGGTGACCTCTTGCCAGAGTCTCGGGACTGTGCATCCCCGTAGCCTTGGCAAGGATATCCAGGGCGAGAAGTCGGTTGCGGCGGCGGTTTCCCTGGATTTCGTGATAGCCGCCAAAAGCCCAGTCGGCCGGATGCTTGACCACGCCCGCCCGAACCATATTCATGTCCATATACACAAGACACCGGCGGAGATGTTCGCCGGATTCTATGGCCGTGGCATGGTAGCGATCTTCCCAGAAAGCACCTTTGCGGCCTTTGCGCCGGTTATATTCCTGGCCCATACGACCCGCTGTCAACTGGATGGCGGAAGGGATTGTTTTGGGGTCTTCATTGTCTTTCACCAGCAGGTGAACATGGTTGGAGGTGATCGTATAGTTCAGGATGTGCAGGGAAAACCGCTTGCGAGCTTCAAGCAGCCAGAACATGAAACGGGTGCGATCCCTGGCGAATTTCAGCAAAAATTCCTTTTTGTGGCAGCGGTGAGTGATGTGCCAGATACAGTCCGGAAGGTGATGCCGATTGGCTCTTGCCATTTTTACCTCATCATGACCAGTTTTCAGCGGGCAATGCAATGAAGAAGGTGCCTAAGCCTCAATTTTGACCCCGAAAATCGGCCCATAGGCGTTATTTGAGGGGAAATTTTACAGCAATCCCTTTTCTTTTCAGCACCTTAGCTTGGTCCGACCCCATACACTAAACATCTAGACAAAACTGGTGCCTGGGGCGGGAATCGAACCCGCACGCACGCTTGGTGCAAGGGATTTTAAGTCCCTTGTGTCTACCTATTCCACCACCCAGGCGAAGGCAGGAAATACGGCTGAAAAGCATTGGACTATCTAACACGAAGCAAAAATCCAACACAAGGAAAATTCTTGGTTTTTCTCTTGACAAAGCACTGTAAATCCTATCTTATAGCCCACGATCGGCGGAGATAAAATTTTTACACTCCTTATCCTGCCGCAGTTTTGAGTGAGGCTTTCCTGATAAGCATGAGGATGAGCAATGGGCCGGACAAACCTGAGAAAAGATTATTATTGCTATTACGGCTATCTCAGGCGGTCTGCCCCAATCTCCACAAGCTCTTGAGGTGACAGCCGTGGGTGGACCGCAACATGAGGATCCATCCACGGCTTTTTTGTTTGAAGCCGTGGTGCAGCGACCACGGCTTTTTTTTTGGCGTGAAGCAACCATTTGGCAAACACAAATCAACAAAGAGAGGAACACGAATGAAAAGCTCGAGCAAATGGCTGGCCGGTTTCATCTGGTTCGCATTCCTGGGGGCTCTCGTCCTGCAGCCCTTCTCCAGCACTCCCGCTCATGCAGATGCCAAGCCCTACAAGATCGGAGCTGTGCTCTCCATCACCGGTGTGGCATCCTTCCTGGGAGAGCCAGAGAGGAGGACCGCGGAAATGATCGCGGACCAGGTCAATGAAAGGGGCGGCATCAACGGGCACCCCATTGAGCTCATCATTTACGATGACGAAAGCGACGCCACCAAGAGCAACCTCATGGTGAGAAGGCTCATCAGGCGCGACCAGGTTCCCGTCATCATCGGCCCCACCCGGAGCGGCGAATCCCTTGCGGTCCTCGGTCTCGCCGAATCGGCACAGATACCCATGATTTCCCTGGCCACCAGCTACCGCATCGTGACCCCCGTTGAAGAGCGCAGATGGATTTTCAAGGTGGCCGGTTCCGATGCCCATGTGGTGGGAAAAATGTTCGACTACATGAAAGCCCACGGCATGGAAAAAATCGCTGTCATGACCGATTCCACGGGGTTTGGAGCCAGCGCCCGTGAAGAGATTCTGCGCCTGGCCCCCGAATATGGCATCACCATTCTCGCCGATGAGCGTTTCGGTCCCCAGGAGACGGATCTGACGCCGCAGCTGACCAGAATCCGCCGCACGCAACCCCAGGCCATTGTCAACTGGTCGGTGGGCCCCACTCAGATCCTGGCCATCCGGAACTGGCGCGACCTGGGAATGGATTCCATCCCCCTCTTTCAGAGCCATGGATTCGGAAGTCTGAGAAACCTCGAACTGGCAGGCAGTGCCGCGGAAGGTGTTCTGCTTCCCCTGGCCCGCGTGAACGTGGGCCCGCTTCTTCCCGATGACCATCCTCAGAAGGAAGTGATCATGCAATACACCAGGGATTATGAAGAGCGCTTCAACGAGCCCATCTCCTCTTTCGGCGGACACGCCTGGGACGCCATGCATCTCGCCATGAACGCCCTGGAAGCGGTGGGGCCCGATTCCGCCAAGATCCGGGATCACATTGAAAACACCCAGGGATTCGTGGGCATGCACGGCATTTTCAACTTCTCCCCCACGGACCACAACGGATTGAGCAAGGAAGACCTGGAAATGGTGGTGGTCAAAGACGGCACCTGGGCCCTCGCCGAATGGCCCTCTGAGAACCAATGAAAATGCAGCCACCCTCATGAACGCCCTCTCCTGTGACCAAAGGGCGCTCTTCGCAGCACCACGGGGCCGGAACCCATGCATCCGGCCTCGTTCAATTTGACGCCAACGCCGGAGATCAGTGTTCACAACGATTAGAGTTGAAACCATGTGCCGGGTTGGGGTAAGAGAACACCTTGGCATGGCACAGAAACCGGGGATGGTGGCAGCTTTTTCCCGAGAGGCTTGTGTGCTCCGGAAGGAAATGAGTGCCGAGCCGGGCGCGGCGGTCCCGGGGAAGGGGCCCGTGGATGCTGTGCCGAAAGGTGCTGAGCTTACCGTCCTGCGGTCACAACATAATAGAGGGCGGAGAAACTCAGGCATTCCAGGCATTCACTGAACAGCGCCACTCTCCAATGCAGACTGGTGTCACCCATAAAAAAGGAAGGACAAGGGAACTCAAGTGGACGGCTCCATGCTGGCAACAGACCTGCTGCAGTACACGGTCAGCGGACTCACCCTCGGCGTCATCTTCGCCCTTGTGGCCATTGGCTTCAACATCATCTACAACGTCACGGAAATCATCAATTTCGCTCAAGGGGAATTTGTGGTGGTGGGGGGCCTCCTGGCTGTTTTTTTCGTGGGCCTGGGCTTTCCCATTCCCATGGCCTTCGGGGCGTCGGTGCTCGTAACGGCAGCCCTCGGCTTTGGCATGGAAAGATTCGTCATTCGCCGGGCCCGAAATGCCAGCATTTTGTCCCTCATCATCATCACCATCGCCATGTCCATGATTTTCAAAGGATCCGCCATGAGCCTCTGGGGCAAGGATCCTTATGTGCTCCCCCCTTTCAGTGAGGGCGGCCCCATCATGGTCGCAGGGGCGGCCATACAGCCTCAGGCCCTCTGGGTGCTCGCCGTGAGCGCGCTGGTGGTCATCGCCCTTTCCATTTTTTTCCACCGGTCCGTCTACGGCAAGGCCATGCTCGCCTGTGCGGACAATGCCAACGCGGCCCGAATGGTTGGCATTCCCGTGCGGCAAATGGTGCTTCTGTCTTTTGTGCTCAGCGCTTCCGTGGGAGCTGCCGCAGGGGTCATCATCACGCCCATCTCTCTCATGCAGTACGACCGCGGGGCCATGCTGGGACTCAAAGGCTTTGCGGCCGCCGCCCTGGGAGGGCTGGGAAATTTTTACGGCGCCCTTGCGGCGGGAGCCATCCTCGGCCTCGCCGAGTCCTTCACCGCCGGCTACATCTCTTCGGGCTACAAGGACGCCGTTTCCCTTGTGCTGCTTCTCTTTGCCCTCTTTTTCAAGCCCGAGGGTCTTTTCGGAAGTAGCGAAGCAGCTAAACTCAAGAAATTTTAAAAGGTATCGGCAATGAGCAAAAAGGACTGGTGGATCTTTCTGGTCACCGCCTTCCTCATAGGTGTCTTTCCCTTGGTTGTGCAGCCCTTTCGATCCGTCTCCCACTACGTGGACGTGATGGTTTTTGCAGGCATTTTCGCACTGGTGTGCATCGGCCTCTCCATGCTCATGGGGTACGCAGGCCAGATCTCCATTGCCCAGGCAGCCTTTTTCGGAATCGGGGCCTACTCCTCGGGCATACTCACCGTCCACTTCCACATGAATCCATGGGCTGCCATGCCCGTGGGAGCCGCCCTGGCCGGTTTCGTGGCATGGCTCCTCGGCATTCCCGCCCTGCGCCTCAAGGGGCATTACCTGGCCATGGCCACTTTGGGTTTCGGCGTCATCGTGAACATCATCATGAACGAGGAAGTGAAGTGGACGGGAGGACCCTCGGGCCTGGTGGGCATCCCGGGGCTCAGCATAGGGGGAAGGGAGATCTTCCATGAGTTGGCCTGGTACTACCTGGTGTGGGGTTTTGTCTTCATGGGGCTTCTTTTCTGCTTCCATGTGCTGCACTCACGGGTGGGCCGGGCTCTTCGGGCCATTCACGAAGAAGAAGCGGCAGCGGAAGCCATGGGAGTTCCAACGGCACGCTACAAAGTCCAGGTGTTCGTTCTGAGCGCCATCTTCGCTTCCATCGCCGGAAGCCTCTACACTCACTACATGGCCTTCATCAACCCCAGCTCCTTCAACCTGGAATGGTCCATCCAGTTTCTGCTCATGGTCATGGTGGGAGGCATGCAAAGCCTCTGGGGAGCCGTTCTCGGCGCAGTGCTCATGACCTTCATGCGCAACGAATGGCTGCACGTTTTCGCTGACCAGGAAATCATTGTCTACGGAGCCCTCCTCCTCATCGTGGCCCTTTTCGTGCCCAAGGGCCTGGTTTCCCTTCTGCCCCGGCTGCTGCCCTCCCGAATCTTCAAGAGCTCCGGGACCCGGGAGGACGAGTCATGAACACCTCACCACCCCCCCCTTCCTCCACGTGCCTCACCATGGAGGAAATCCACATGCAGTTCGGAGGCGTCACCGCTCTGCGCAACATTTCCTATGCAATTCCCCGCGGGATCATTCAGGGAGTCATCGGTCCCAACGGGGCGGGCAAAAGCACTCTTTTCAACTGCATCACGGGCGTTTTGCACCCCACCATGGGCCGGGCCGTCTACGAAGGAGTGGTGCTCACGGGAAAGCCTCCGCACAAAATCGCGCGCCTGGGCCTCTCGCGCACCTTCCAGCACGTGGCTCTTTTCAGTTCCATGACCGTGCTGGAAAATGTCATGCTGGGAAGGCATCCCAAATCAAAAGCGGGATTTTGGGCCACAGGACTTCGATTTCCCGGCATGCCGGGGGAAGAAAAGGACATTCGCGAAAGAGCTCTCCATTTTCTGAATTTCGTAGGACTGGAGCGGGAAGCGAACCACCCGGCGGGCTCTCTTCCCCTGGGCAAGCAAAAGATCCTCGAAGTCGCCCGCGCCCTGGCCACAGAACCCAAGCTGCTTCTCCTGGATGAGCCCGCGGGAGGGCTCAACATGCGGGAGACGGAAAACCTTGGGGAACTGATTCAGGAAATCTGCGGACAGGGAGTCACGGTCATGCTGGTGGAACACGACATGAACCTCATCATGGAAATCTCCCAGCGCATCCTGGTGCTCCATTACGGAGAAACTCTGGCTACCGGCACTCCCCGGGAAATCAAGGACAATCCCCAGGTCATCGAAGCATACCTGGGCGAAGGATAAAATGTTCGAATCATGCTGACCGTCAAGAGCATACACACCTATTACGGAAACATTCATGCCCTCAAGGGAGTTTCCCTTCACGTGGGCAACGGGGAACTGGTCACCCTCATCGGTGCCAACGGAGCGGGCAAGTCCACCCTGGTCAACACCATCTGCGGTCTCATTCAGCCCAGAAAGGGCGTGATCGAATTTCAGGGAAAACCCATCCAGTCCCTCCCCCCCGAATCCATTGTCCCCAAAGGCATCGCGCTGGTCCCGGAAGGGCGGCAGATCTTCGCGACCCTCACGGTGGAAGCCAATCTCCAAATGGGCGGGTATATTCATCGTCACAAGAGGGAACAGATTCAGGAAGACTTGCACCGCATGCTGGAACGGTTCCCCATTCTCAATGAACGCCGTCAGCAACTGGCGGGGACTCTGAGCGGCGGCGAGCAGCAGATGCTCGCCATCAGCAGGGCCCTCATGTCGCGGCCCCAGCTGCTGGTCCTGGACGAACCCTCCATGGGGCTGGCTCCCCTCATCACCAAAGAAATTTTCAAAATCATTCAAGAACTCAGGGAGGAAGGACGGACCATTCTCCTCATCGAACAGAATGCCCGGGCCGCCCTGAACATCGCCGACCGGGGTTATGTCCTGGAAACGGGAAAGGTCGTCCTGCAGGGCGAAGGGACCATGCTCCTCCAGCACCAGGAAGTTCAGAGAGCTTACCTCGGCAAGGGTGCAAAACAGATTGTGGATGCCTGAAAGTCCGTTCGCCGTGTCTCTTTCTCTTCAAGTGAGAGGTGTTTGCCATGCCCATTTGGGAACCCCAAAAAGAATGCGTGTCCAGGGACGAACTGCAGCAGATACAGCTGGAAAGGCTTCAGGCCACACTCAACCGGGTCTACAGGAACGTTTCCTTTTACCGGCGCCGCTTCAAGGAAATGGACTTTTATCCGGCAGAGGACCTGGCGGAACTCAAAGACCTGGAAAGACTTCCCTTCACCACCAGCGAAGATGTGAGCAACAGCTATCCCTATGAAATGTTCGCCGTGCCGCTGCGCGAGGTGGTGCGGGTTCACTCTTCTTCTGGAACCCAGACCAACCCCCGCGTGGTGGGTTACACCCGCCAGGACCTGAACAACTGGAGCAACCTGGTGGCCCGCATCCTCAGTGCGGGCGGGGTCACTCAGGACGACGTCATTCAGGTGACTTTCGGCTACGGGCTCCTCACGGGAGGGCTCGGCATCCACTATGGGGCTGAACGGGTGGGAGCCTCCGTGCTTCCCACTTCCGTGGGCCGCACGGAACGCCAGATCAAGATCATGCAGGATTTTCGCACAACGGTCATGGCCTCCACTCCCTCCTATGCCCTGGTCATCGCCGATCGCATGGAAAAGCTGCAGATCAACCCCAGGACGCTTTCCCTCAAATACTGCATTTGCGCCGGGGAACCCTGGGCTGAATCCATGCGTCAGGAAATCGAAGAGAGGCTTTTTGTCAAATTCACGGACAACTACGGAGTGAGCGAAGTGATGGGGCCGGGAGTGGCCGGAGAATGTCTGGAGCAAAAAGGCATGCATCTCCAGGAAGATCACTTCCTCTGCGAAATCATCGATCCCCGATCGGGGGAAGTGCTGCCGCCACAGGAAGAGGGGGAACTGGTCATCACCACTCTCACCAAGGAAGCCTTTCCCATGATTCGCTACCGAACGGGAGACGTGTGCCGCATCCTGGAGGAGCCCTGCCCTTGCGGACGAACCTTCCGCCGCATGAGCCCCATACGCGAAAGGTGCGACAGCGTGGTCGTCATGAAGGGCACCAACATCATTCCCGAACGCATCGGGGATGTGCTGGAAGAGCTCAAGGGAGCACGCCCCATCTATCAGATCGTGGCCATCCGTGAAGGGCACCAGGACCACCTGGAAATCTGGGTGGAAGTCACGGAGCAGTTTTTCTCCGACCGAATGCGCGAACAGCGCACCCTTGTGGAGGTGATGAAGGAAAAAATCGTCAATTTCATTGGCATCAACGCCCGAATCAAACTGGTGGAGACGGGGTCGCTGGAAAGAGAAAACGGCCATGTGCGGCTGTTCGTGGACCGGCGCCTTCCATAAAAAGGCACGGGCCGAAGGCCAAAAGGGATTTATTCAGTGATAAAAACCATGGACAAGAGATGCATCCACTCAACAACCAAAGGGGTCCGGGGGATGCCAGGGGAGGTTTGCTAATGCATGAGTTGTTGACGCCCGGGAGTGACAAGCCTCATCTCCTGCTGGGCAATGAAGCCATTGTGCGGGGCGCACTGGAAGGCAACATCCGGTTTGTGGCCGCCTATCCAGGCACGCCATCTTCGGAGATCATCGACCGTTTCAGCCGGCTGGGCGACGAGGCGGGAGTCTACGTGGAATACTCCGTCAACGAAAAGGTTTCCATGGAGACGGCCTGCGCCGCGGCCATATCTGGCGTGAGAAGCATGTGCTCCATGAAGCATGTGGGCCTGAACGTGGCCGCGGACGCTTTCATGACCCTGGCCTATGTGGGCGTCAAGGCGGGCATGGTCATCGTGGTGGCCGACGACCCTTCCCTTCATTCCAGCCAGAACGAGCAGGACAGCCGTTTCTTTGCCAGGATGGGAATGGTGCCCATGCTGGAGCCTTCAACGCCCCAGGAAGCCAAGGACATGACCCTGGCGGCCCTGGAAATTTCCGAAAAGTACAAAATTCCCTGCATGCTGCGAACCACCACGAGAGTCAACCACTGCCGCGGTGCCGTCTCCATGGGGGACCTTCCCACGGAGAGTCCCCGGGGAACCTTTGAAAAAGACCCCTTCAACATGGTCGTCATTCCCCTGGTTGGCCGCAAGCTTCGCCTGGTGCAACTGGAAAAAATGGAAAAGCTTCAGGAGGAAGCGGAAAGAAGCCCTCTCAACAGGGTGGAAGGCCAGGGCCGGTGGGGAATCATCACCAGCGGCACCTCCTACCCTTATGTTCAGGACGCCATCGGAGAACTGAATCTCAGGGATCAGGTGAAAGTCCTCAAGCTGGGATTCACCTTTCCTTACCCCGAGGCTCTCATGGCCGACTTCCTCAAGGGAGTGGAAAAAGTTCTGGTGGTGGAAGAACTCGAACCTGTCCTGGAAGACACAACCCGCAGGATCGCCCAGGAAAAGAACATTTCCGTTGAAATCGCCGGCAAGGGCAAAGACCTCATTCCCCGCGCTTTCGAGCTGGACGGTGCCAAGGTCAAGAAGGCCCTGCACCACTACCTGGGCGTTCCCTATGAGCAACGGGCCCTCTTCGCCGCTCCGGAACTGCCCATGCGGCCGCCCAACCTGTGCGCGGGATGCCCTCACCGGGCCACCTACTACTCCATACGAAAGATCTTTGGAGACGAAGCCATCTATCCGTCAGACATCGGCTGCTACACTCTGGGAGTGCTCCCCCCGCTGAAAATGGGGGATTTTCTCATCTGCATGGGTTCAGGCGCTTCCACCGCAGGGGGGTTCAGCAAAGTCCTCGATCGACCGGTGGTCAGCTTCATTGGGGACTCCACCTTTTTTCACAGTGGGATCACGGGCCTTGTCAACGCCGTTTCCCACGACCATCGCTTCCTCATGGTCATCCTGGACAACGGCACAACGGCCATGACGGGGCATCAGCCCCATCCCTCCGTGGAACTGACCCCCGCCGGGAAAGTGACTCCCAGGGTGAACCTGGAATCCGTTGTGCGGGGTTGCGGCGTGAAGCGTGTCTTCACCGTGAATCCCCTCCAGGTCAAAAAAACCCAGGAAGTCCTTCAGGACCTCAAGGAGAGCATGAAGGAACCGGGCGTCTCCGTGCTCATCGCCAAAAGCCCCTGTCCTCTCTTTGAAAACCGCATGCTCCCCAAAAAGAGCAAGGTGGTCTTCCAGGTGGACCCTTCCTCGTGCGACCTGTGCAAGAGCTGCCTCACGGAACTGGGCTGCCCCGCTTTCGTGTGGGAAGAGTCGGCTTCGGGGGAAACCTGCATCCGCATCAACGAAGCCCTGTGCAGCGGATGCGCCGTGTGTTCACAGATCTGCAAATCCATCAAGCCCAAGAAAATCGGCTGAGCTTGCAAGCATGTCAAGAAAACAACACTCAACGGGAAAAAGGACTGCCAAGTCATGAGAATATTTTTCACAGGAGTCGGAGGCCAGGGAACGCTCCTTGCCACCCGCCTGGTGGGTGAAGCGGGTTTGGAGCAGGGATTGCGCGTGGGCATGAGCGAAATTCACGGCATGGCCCAACGAGGCGGGGTTGTGGAATCCTCTGTGGTGATGGGAGAGGTCTCGAGCCCCCCCATTCCCGACGGAGAGGCCGACATACTGATGGCCTTTGAACCTCTGGAAGCGGCCCGAGCCCTTCCCAAATGCAACGGCAAAACTCTGGCCGTGACCAGCACCGTCCCCATCGTGCCCTTCACGGTGGCAACGGGCCAGAGCGCCTACCCCTCCCTGGAATCCCTTTTTGAGGCAGTGGAAAAGCGGGTGGCCCGCTTCGTGAAAGTGGACGCCGTGGAGTTGAGCAAAAAAGCGGGATCAGACCGGGCGGGCAACATCGTCATGGTGGGGGTTCTGGCTGGCCTGGGCTGGCTTCCCATCGACCGGCCCAACTGGGAGCAGGCGCTTCGCAAAATCCTTCCCGCAAAAATCCTCGACGAGAACCTGAAGGCCTTTCACCTGGGCTACGAAGCCGGTGCCGCCGCAAAGTAGAGCAGGTGCTCGCAAAACAGGCCCTGTGCCAGGTCAAATCCCCTCTCTCCCTTCCGGGGCGGGAGGGGTAAAGTCAATGCTGAGGGTTCAAGGTTCAGACGCAAGCTGCCAGCACGTTTCAAAAAAACTCCCCCCTGAAGGCTACTCAAACTCTTCCGACTCCTCGGTGGTGTAGAAGAGGTGCAGCTCCTCTTTTTTTAAAAAATCGGCATGAGAGCGGAGCAACCGCTCCTCGGCCTGCTGCCGGAAAGATTTGGCCTTCTCTTCCATCTCCCCGAGCCTTTTCACGATTCCCTGCCGGCTCAACATGGACTTGAGCTCCTGGAAGAGGCTCTCACTGCCTCCCAGAAAAACCCCCTCCCCAAGAATTTTGCAGGCCACCATTCGCTTGAAGGTGTCGAACCGGAGCTGCTCCCGAACACGCTCCATGTCCTTGACCACGTAATCGATCTCTTCCCTGGAGTTGGGCATGACCAGGGCAAAATATTTTTCCCGGTGTATGGCCTTGTCCAGTTCCTGGAGAAATTCCTTGGGCACCGCGTCATCCCCCACCACAACGAGATCGATGTCGGAGCCGTTGACCAGCTTGCCAAGACTCCTCTCGGGACGGGGAACATCGTGGGCCATGTGGTAGACGATATCCCCTGCGATGAAAAAGCAGATTCTTCCCTCGGGAGGCCATTGTTCCGAGAGCCTGTTCTGAATATTTTCCAGAATGCCCCTGGCCAGGGCCAGCTTGGAGCGACTCACCCGGTGCGTGTGTGCCGCAAGCCCCTGAACTCTCTGTTCCAGGGCTTCCTCCTGGCCCGAAATGCCCACCACGGCGTAGGTCAGGAACTCTCTCAGGATGGAAGGGGACAGACGCGCATAGTCCTCGACCATACGGTCCAGTCTCAGGTAACGCTTTCCCACGGTGCGAACTTTCAGGGACCCGGAAAGGCGGCAGGCCTTCCAGAGGTCCAGACTCTTTCCACCCAACGCCTCCAAGAGTTCTGCCCCCGTGAGGGGACCCCTTTCCTCAATGAGCTGAAAAATTTTTCTTTCCCCGATGCCCGCCCCCTCAAAAGATGAACCGGATTTGTCCATTTCACACACCGATGGTTTCCTGAACGGCGTCGGCAATCTGCCCGCAATATGTGGAGGTCAGCAGGTCACTGGGTCCTTCCACCATGATCCGGCACATGTTTTGGGTGCCTGAATAGCGCACCAGCACACGTCCCTCATCCCCCAGGGCGGACTCCACCTCCCTGATGGCCTCCACCACCTGAGGCAGAGTGGAAATGTCGGGTTTTCGCGTCACATCCACATTGATGAGCTTCTGAGGAAAAATATCCATCAGCCGGGCCAGTTCGGAAAGGGGTTTCCCTGAAACCTGCATGGCGGCTATGAGCTGAATGGCTGTCAGGATTCCATCCCCTGCCGTGTGATGGTCCAGAAAGATGACATGCCCCGACTGCTCACCGCCAAGAACGCTCCTCAGCCGCTGCATGTCTTCGAGCACATAGCGGTCGCCCACCCTGGAAGCGTGCTGCCTGATGCCGTACCGGCGGCAGGCGATGCTCAGGCCGAGGTTGCTCATGACCGTGCTCACGAGAAGGTCGCTCTTGAGGCGCCCCTGATCTTTGAGCATTTTGGCGCAAATGATCATGATCTGGTCACCGCTGATCTCGCAGCCTTTTTCATCCACCGCAATGAGGCGGTCGCCATCCCCGTCAAAGGCAACCCCTATGGCCGAGCCATTCTCCACCACACGTTTCCTGAGATCCTGAGTGTACTGGGAACCACAGTTGTCATTGATGTTGATTCCATCGGGCGTGTTGTGAATGACCTCAACTTTGGCCCCCAGTTCGGTGAAAATGTCCGGTGCCACTCTATAGGTGGCCCCATTGGCCACGTCCATGACGATCTTCATGCCTTCCATGGAGAGTTTCCGGGGAAAGGTTTTTTTGAGAAAGACAATGTAGCGGCCGTTCACATCGTGTATGCGAAAAGCCTTGCCCATCTTCTCCACGGGGGGAACGAGCTGAGGAAGGGTGCCTCCGAGAATGAGCCTTTCGATCACCTCTTCCTGCTCATCGGAAAGCTTGTAACCGTTGCTGCCGAAAATCTTGATTCCATTATCTTCATAGGGGTTGTGGGAAGCTGAAATGACGATGCCCGCATCGGCACGCATGCTTTCGGTGATGAAGGCGATGCCCGGAGTGGGCAGAACTCCCACCAGGTAAGGATCCCCTCCCATGGACGTGATTCCCGAAAGGAGGGCGCTTTCCAGCATGTAACCCGATATGCGGGTGTCCTTGCCAATGATGATCCGCGTGCGGTGGTTCTCCCGCTTCAGGAGATGCGTGATGGCCTGCCCCACGGCAAAAGCCATGGGCGCATCCATGGGGTATCGGTTTGCAACCCCTCTTATTCCGTCCGTACCGAATAACGTGCCCATGTATCTACCTTTCCTGGTCAGGAACTTGAAATGTTCCTGTTGTCAAAAAGTTCGAAGGATGAAAGGAGGCTTCCGGCCTTTCGGCACAGAGATCCGACAATGTGGTGCAGCCACCTGACGCCCTGTTGGGAAATTTCCTGAGGCAACCCTTGCATGACGTGAATGTAGCCTTCTCCCGTGTGTCCTCCGTGCTCTTCCATGGCCACCCAAAAGCGCTCCCCCAGTTCCCTCTCCTTTGAATCCTCAAAGGTGGCAGTGAAGAGTTCACACACGGCGTGCATGTGGTCGTGCAACTGGCAGGGCGACTTCCCGGACTTTTTCGTGCAGCGGCATTTTTCATGAGTTTCCGGAACGTTCTGGACCATGGCCATGAGCCTTTTGGTGCGTTCTTTTCTGGCAAGGGCCAGCTTGTCCGCAGCACCCTCGTAGAGAAGGCTTCCCAGCTCCATGGACTGGAAAAAAGGCTGACGCACATGTCTGTACCAGTGGTCGAGAGCCACGAGGTTTGCAAGGTAAAGGATATTGTTCCTGAGAATGCGGCCGAGATGCGCGTATCCGTATGGCACGAAGGATCCGGTGCTTCCCCTGCGGGTCTCCCCCACCACCATTTGCGAGTCCCGGGGGATGTCTTTTCGCAGGATGGTGCCCGCAGCCACCACATTTCCAAAGCCCATGCGAAGGGGCCCCACCATACCCCCCTGCCCCCCCAGAAAAATGGGAGGCTGATTGAGCATGACGCCACGGGGCACATCTCCCAGCAAGGAGGGGGTCGATTTGTCTCCGTCGGGGGTGTAGTTGAAGTGGATGTAGGAACTGCCCACTTCACTGTGGTCTTTTCTGCTCCTTCCCCCGGCCATGAGACAGTCGCAAAAATTGATGAGGCTTCCCAGCGTCACGAAGGGAAACAGGATGGTCTGTTTCAGACCCACACAATGAGCCCCGCTGGCCTCCTCTTCAAGAATGCAGGCCTCCCGCACGTGAGCCCCTGATCCCATGCTGGACCGGGCAAGAAAAACGGAATCCCTGAAATAGCCCCCTTTCAACTCCACCATGGGCCCCACCTGGCAATTTTCAAGGGTCACGGGCCCTTCTGAACCTATTTGAACCCCCTCTGCGATCACCGTTTTTTCCCCGTAGATGCGGCATCCCGGATAAATCTTCACGCCCTTGGAGGCAATGCGGGAAAGGGGAACTTCCTCCCCCACCTCAAGGGTCAGGGGACTGGAAACAGAAACTCCCCGGCGCATGAGCTGGGCGACCTTTTCACGGCTTCTGAACTCAAACTCCATATTTCTCCACCCGCCCAAAGGATGTCACGATCCCAGGGCAAAAGACCGCAGGAATGCCTGCCTGCGGAAGTGATCTGCACCCCCTTCGGTGGGGCGCATCGTTTCAATGGGAGTGTTCAAACACAACATTTCGAAAAAAGTCAATGAGCGCCTGTCTGCGCCGGCGCTCTTCCAGCTGGCAGGGAATGAGTTTCTGGGGATCCCAGCGCAGCAGGGACATCTCGTATTCCATCATTTCACCATAGGCATTGTTGAGATACCATGCGTACATGAGCCCAAAAAGCGGGCCTGGAGGAATGAATCCTTCCCCGCCGTTGAGCGTGATCCTGAAAGTCCTCGAATCAAAGGGGCTTGGAATCATGCGGCACAAACGAAGAAAAACGCGCAGGTCTGCATCGCTCAGGTAGCACTCCCGTTCTTCCACGGGGAGGATTCTGATTTCATAGTGCCCTCCCTGCCACTGATTTGGGGGATCCCAATCCACTTTGCGGCGCCACTCGACATACCGCCCAAGGAGCGATTCCCCCAGAGCGATCAGCAAATTCTCCTTCAGCCCCTCTCTTTTCGTGCTCAGCCCTTCGTGCACCTTCAACAGGCCATCCCGGGGGTCATAATAACCCAGGACATGGTCCCACTTTTCACTTCGTCCCCATTGGACAGCGGGAATCACCCGGGCCCCCCGGAAAAATTTCAAATGGTCCAGGCGAATGTCCCGGTTTTCCCAGACCGCTTCCTGCAGAACCCGCCCAAGTTCTTCCCCTGAAAAATGCTTGCCGGAAAGGATTCGGGCGACGGCGCTGTGGTAGGCGCAAAGCAGGGAGTGGGGGGCGGGCTTGCAAGGGGGGAGTTCAGGGGGCCCGGGGGATGTGACCCCTTGTGAGGATTGTTTGAGGTTGAATCGCTCATGGGCGAACACCAGGGTCCGGACGGCTGTGGAGAACTTTTGGGGGTCATGATGTATCACCTGAGCCTGCTTCAGCCGCTGGGTGGAGTAGATGGTCGCTTCAATGGGAAGCACGTTGAACCCTTCCACCCTGCGGCGGTCCAGGTAGATGGGACTTTTGCCTTCCAGGGCATAGTTGCACAGCACATTCCCGGGCATGTGTTCCAGATTGGCGCTCAGAACCACGTCAAAAAGCCCCTCCGCTCCTCCCGGCACATTGCGATCGTATGCCTCCACCAGTTCAGAAACATGAAACCCCCGATTGCCGCTTCGCCAGGAAATGTCCGTCTCCCCTTCCTGAATCCAGAAATTGGCTCCAAGAATTTTCAGGGCTTTATGATTTTTCTTGATGGCATGAGCAATGGCGGGCACCTGAAGGATGGGCATGATGCTGGTGTAAACACTACCGGGCGCGAAGATGATGAGTTCCGCTTCGCCTATGGCCTCACACAGGGCGGGATTCACCTCAGGATGGTCGCAGAACTCGATGGCAACCCGTTCAATGGCAAAGTTTCGTCGGGTGAGGGCCGATTTCTTTTGCCCCCGAACGGTCACACCATTTCCATAGCGAAGCACGAGCTGGCCGGGAGTGCATGTGGTGGGATGCAGGCACCCGGGCGTGACTCCCATGGCGCTTCCCAGTGTTGCCAGCCCTCTCTCGATGTGCTCGAAACTTGCGAAATTCTGCCCCAAATCCGGTGACTCTCCATATATGGCCGCCACCAGAAGAAGATTCCCCAAACAATGGCCCCCGGGCTTTATGGTCGGTCCTTTTCCCCCTGGGGACACTGACCGGCCCAAGGATTTCAGCAAATGGGAAAGGGGCTGAGGACAGGCGTCTCTCAGGGCCCGGGGCAAAAGAAGGAGTGGATTGGCCACATGGCTGAAATCGTTGCTCCCGGGAGGAAACCGGTGGTTGAAAATGCGGTGAAGGGAACGTACCAGCCCGTGCGTCCCCTCTTCATCAAGGCCATAGAGGGTTTTCAGCCCCTCACGGGAAATGAGGGAGAGCAATATCTTGCGCAAATCCCCCAGGGCGATGATGGGCAACTGCTGCAGAAGGAGACCGGTGGAACCCCCATCGTCGGTGGTGCACACCACTATGTTCAGGGAGGAAAATTCCTCTTTCAGTCCCACGAAGGGTTGATGGGGCCACTCTTCCAGTTGCGAGTTGCCGCCGATCACTGTGGACAGGCCGGTCCCGCCGCCAAAAGCCACCACCTTGATGTTTCCGCAGTGGAAACGGTCGAGTTCCCGGGAAAGCTCAGAGATGGAAAATTCCTGGAATTCCTGTGAAGAATTTCCACCCATGGCGACTTCCAAAAGCTGTTCCACACACTGAGCGAGTCGGGCCCCCCTCATCCCCTTCAAAACTCCTGTTTACCTCATTTGCTCATGAATGGACGGAGCCGCCCCTTCAGGCCATTCATGAGCGCACTGTGACATTTCAAGCTTCCGGCAAAAGTTGGTCCTGCTGAAAAAGGCGCATCTAACCCGTGTGACCCTTCAGGGCCTCAAAAACCTGACGGGCGTGACCTGCCGCCCTGGTGACTTTTGGCCATACCTGAGCGATCTTTCCCTGAGGGTCAATGAGAACCGTGCTTCGAACCGTTCCCATGCATTCCCTGCCGCACTGCTTTTTCATCTGCCAGGCACCGTAAGACTGCATCACCTCTGTTTCCTCATCGGAGAGGAGATGGATGCCAAGCCCACGCTTTTCTGAAAATTTGCGGTGTGAAGCCGATGAATCCTTGCTCACGCCAAGCACAACGGCGTTGTGTCGTTCAAATTGGGGCAGCAGTTCAGTGAATTCCATGGCTTCCGTGGTGCACCCCGGAGTGTTGTCTTTGGGATAGAAGTAGAGAGCCACCCACTTGCCTTTCCATTGAGAAAGGCCCATGTCCGTGCCGTCGGCGGAGGGCAGAAGGAAAGGGGGTGCAGGGTCTCCGGCGATCAGTTTGTTTGAAGCGGCCAAGGCATTCCTTTTTTTAAGCAATTATTGCGCCATTGAATGGCAAGAAGCTTCCCGGGGTTCACTTTCAGGAAATGTCCAGTCCGGGAAGCATGGCTCCGTGCCTGAGCAGGTTGCGGTGCAGTTCAAAGGCTGTGCGCAGGTCGTGGCGAATGTGCCCGATTCGGGATCTTTCCAGATACCGGTACAGGTAGTCGTGGTAGGACGGGTGAGCACACTTTTCGATGATGGTGTGAGCCCGCTGCATGGGGCCAAGCCCTCTCAGGTCCGCCAGGCCGTTTTCCGTCACGATCACCTGGACGGAATGTTCATTGTTGTCGATGTGGGGGCACATGGGAACCACGGTGGATATTTTTCCCCCTTTGGCCACGGAGGGGCACATGAAGATGGAAAGAAAGGCGTTCCGTGTGAATTCAGCACTGCCTCCGATGCCGTTCATGATGTCCATGCCGTAAAGGTGAGATGAATTGACATTGCCGTATATGTCCACCTCCAGGGCCGTGTTCATGGAAATCACTCCCATGCGGCGAATGGCTCCGGGATGATTGGAGAGTTCCTGGGGCCGCAGCACGATGCGCGGAATGAAGAAATCCATGTGGTCGTAGATGCGCTCTAGGACGGGCGAAGTGACGGTGAGACTCGTGGTGCTGGCCCCCAGAAGCTTTCCCTCTTCCATGAGGTTCACCAGGGAATCCTGAAACACTTCCGTGTACATGTAAAAGGGAGGAATGTGGGGGTTATCCCCCAGAGCCGCCATGACCCCGTTGGCCACGTTGCCCACTCCCGCCTGCAGGGGGAGGAACTCCTCGGGAATACGCCCGGCACGCATTTCATCCACGAGAAAACGCACCACGTGTTCGGCGATCCTGTCGCTGCGGCCATCGGAGGTTGCGAAGGCGGGAACATGGTCGGCCTCGTCATTCACCACGATGCCAACGACCTTTTTGGGATCCACCACCGCGTAGGGATAGCCCACCTTGGTCAAGGGGTGGTGAATGGGAATGGGGTTCCGATTGGGCGGCGGGGGAACGATCATGATGTCGCTCATTTCCCTCAGGCGCCGGGAGTGGTACGCGTTGATTTCGATGATCACCCGGTCCGCATAGCGCAGGTAGGAGGGAGAGGCTCCCACGGAAGAGGTCAGATAGACCCGGCCATCGGCAGTGATTTCCGTGGCCTCCACCACCGCGAAATCCAGCTTTCCCTGAAATCCCGCCATGACCGTTTGAGGAAGATGGGACAGATGCATGTCCACATACTCCACCTCCTGGCTGTTGACCTGCTTGCGCAGCTTGGGACCGCTCTGATAGGGAGCCCGGTAGGACATGGCATGGGCTTCGGCCAGAGGTTCATCGATGCTGGAACCGCTGGAGGCCCCCGTGAAGACGCGGATGGCAAAAGGCTTTCGTTCTCCATGCAGCCGGTTGGCTTTTTCCGCGATGGCCCTGGGGACCACCTTGGCGGCCCCCGCATTGGTGAATCCGCTGAAACCCACGGTGGCTCCGTCAAAAACTTCTTCCACCGCCTCCTGCGGCGTCAGTGTGCGAAAAGGGTTTCCCCTTGACATGATCTGGCTCCTTTGGAAATAAACGGTCTGGAGTTCCCCCATGAGCACTTCTTTAAAATGCGGAGAAATCCATATCGGGTATCATGGCCCCATAATCCATGAGGTTCAGGTGCATTTCGTAGCAGTTTTCCAGGTCATGGCGAATGTGCCCCATTCTCGAGCGTTCGATGTAGCGATGGAGATACTCTCTGTAGGCCGGGTGAGCACAGTTTTCGATGATGACCCTGGCCCTCTGCATAGGCCCCAGGCCCCTCAAGTCTGCCAGCCCCTGTTCCGTCACCACCACCTGGACCGAGTGTTCGTTGTTGTCGATGTGCGGAGTCATGGGCACCACGGTGGAAATTCTTCCCCCTTTGGTCACGGAAGGGCACATCATGAAGGAAAGGAAGCTGTTGCGGGTGAATTCGGCACTGCCGCCGACACCGTTGACCATGTCCGTTCCATAGATGTGGGAGGAGTTCACATTCCCGTAAATGTCCACCTCAATGGCAGGATTGATGGCAATGACACCCAGCCTGCGCACCACACCGGCGTCATTGGAGATCTCCTGGGGACGCAAAAGAACCCGGGAGGCGAAGTAGTCCAGATTCCCGTAAAAGCGCGAGAGCACGTCGGAGGTCATGGCAAGGCCTGTGGCACTGGCGGCCAGGAGTTTTTCCTGCTCCATGAGTTCCACCATGGCATCCTGAACGGCGAGGGTGTACATGCGGAAGGGAGGAATTTCGGGGTGGTTTCCCAGAGCGGCCATCACACCGTTGCAGAGATTGCCCACACCCAGCTGGAGGGGGAGAAATTCGTTGGGAATGAGTCCATGGCGCATTTCATGCCCAAGGAACCGGGCGATGTGGTTGGCGATCCTCGTGCTCGTGTCATCTATCGGGCGCAGGCCGGCCACCTCTTCGGGCTCGCCGCTGTTGACAAAACCCACGATCTTGGCAGGGTCCACCACCGCGTAGGGATACCCCACACGGGTGAGTGGGTGGGAAATAGCCACAGGACCCCGTTTGGGAGGAGGGGGGAGCACCACAATGTCGGACAACTCTCCCAGCCGTTTGGAATGGTGCTCGTTCACCTCGATGATGATCCGTTCGGCACATTGCAGCAGGGTGGGCACGATGCCTATGGAGGAACTGAGGGTGACCCTTCCATCGGAACTCACATCCGTCGCTTCGATGATGGCAAAGTCCACTTTCCCAAAAAAACCCGACAGAAGCGTCCTGGAAACACCGGACAGGTGTAAATCCAGATACTGCACTTTCTGCTCATTGATCTGACGGCGCAAGGAGCTGGAGTTCTGGTAGGGTGCGCGCCAGGAAACAGCCCTGGCCCCCGCCAGAGGTTCATCCACGGTGGTGTTGGCGGCTCCTCCCGTGATGACCCTGATTTTGAAGGGCACCCCCACCGCATGCAGCTGTCGCACTCTGTGAGCCAGAGCCCTGGGAACGAGCTTGGGTGCGCCCGAATTGGCAAACCCCCCGAAGGCGACGGTGGCTCCGTCAAAAACCATGGAAGCGGCCTCTTCCGGGCTCAGAACAGGCACTCTGCCCGATTTCAACATATAATCACCTTTCGTGTCTCTTCACCATTTCTTTTGTTCCGCAATGATTTCCACCATGTGTTTCACCCGGATCGAGCTGTTTCGCTTGTCCAGGCCCCCACGAAGCTGCAGCACACACCCGGGGCAGTCCGTCACCAGAACATCCGCTCCCGTGTCCTCCGTGTGGTCCAGTTTCTCCCGAAGAATTTCCGCAGAAAGCATGGGAAAGTCAACGGAAAAGGAACCGCCGAAACCGCAGCAAACATCCTCATCCCTCGAGGGCGTGTACTCCAGCCCGGCCAGGGTGAGCAATTCTCTCGGCTCCCCGGTGACATTCAGTCCCCGGCACAGATGGCAGGGAGAATGGTACGCCGTTTTGGCACCCCCCTCCTGGAACTGCCGGGGACTCACCTGCAGGACATTGATCATGAAGGAACTGAAGTCCGTGACCTTCTCCACCATCCCGCGCACCATGGGCTCCGCATCCCCCTCTCCCTCCAGCAGGCGGGGATAGCTTTCTTTCAGATGAGATCCGCAGGAAGCGCAAAGAGTCAAAATGTGATCGAACCTGGACATATCCAGAGAATGAAGGTTTTGCAGAGCCACTTGCCGGGCTGTTTCTTTTTCTCCCATCATTTCCGCAGGAAGCCCGCAACAGGTCTGCTCCATGGGATATTCGAGCTGAACGTCATGGGCCGCGAAGAGCTTCACCAGGGCAAGAGCCTGTTCGGGATAGACAAAGTCCACCAGGCAGCCTCCGAAAAGGGCCACCCGCAGCCTGGGGTTTTCCAGGGAAGGATTGACCTGATTCCACCTGTCTCTGAGAGGGGTTCCGGCCAAAAGGGGCAGACTTCGGAATTCATGCTCCCTGTCAAAGAAAAAGGGCAGATGGCGCATCACTCTTTCCCCTGAAGCCACCGGACTTTGAGCGAGAGACGCACGCCTCAGGAGAAAATGAAACAGCCTGCGGTTTCTGAGCACTAGGTTCAAAATAACATTTTTGACAGGTTTGGTGCCTTCCTCCTTCAAAATTTTTCGGTGCACTTCCCTGATGAGGCGAGGCAGATCGATCCCCGAAGCACACACCGACTTGCACGCCTGGCAATTGAGACAATTTTTCACCATGGCCCGGGCGTTTTCCCGGCCGTGGTAAAAATACGTGAGAATGAGCCCGATGGCCCCCATGTACACATGGCCATAGTTGTGGCCGCCCACCAGCTTGTAGATGGGACACACGTTGGCACAGGCCCCGCAGCGAATGCAACGCAAGGCTTCGGCAAAAACGGGGTCCCGGGCAAGGGTCAGCCGGCCATTGTCGAGAAAGACGACGTGCATGGCTTTGCGTCCATCCGGTCCCGTTGCGCACTGGTTGGCGCCGGTGATCCAGGTGACGTAGGTGGAGATGGCCTGTCCCGTGGCATTGCGGGGAAGCATTTGAAGAATGCGCAGGGCGGAACGGAGGTCGGGAACCAGTTTTTCAAAGCCGAGCATGGCCACATGCACCGGGGGGAGGGTCGTCACAAGCCTTGCGTTGCCTTCGTTGGTGATGAGGCCAAGGGTTCCCGTTTCCGCCACGGCGAAATTGGCGCCACTGATGCCCATGTGAGCCTCAACATAAGCCTGGCGCAGTTCCTTGCGAGCCACCTGAACCATTCCGGCGATGTCATCGGGGTCCTGGACCTCGCCGGTGACCCCTGTGAAAAGTTCGGCCACCTCTTTGCGGGACAGATGAATGGCGGGCATGACCATGTGGGACGGCCCTTCACCCCGAAGCTGAATGATCCATTCCCCAAGATCCGTTTCTGTCACCTGAAAGCCTTCCTTTTCCAGGTGATCGTTGAGAAAGGTCTCCTCGGCGGTCATGGACTTGCTCTTGACGATTTTTCTCACATCATTGCTGCGGGCGATGGATGCGATGATTTCATTGGCTTCCCGGGGCGTGCGGGCCACATGCACTTTCACCCCTGCTGCTTCCGCCCGGCTCCTGAACTGCTCGAAAAGTTCCTGCAGGTAGGGAATGGCTGCATCCTTGCCTCTCGCGATCTCTTCCACGAGATGGGTGGCATCCAGTCCCTCAAAGGCATTGGCCCGGGACAGCCTGTAAGCCGAAGCGAAGGTTCTGAGGGTGGTGGCGAGAAACTCATTTTGAAGCGCCCGTCTCAATTGAGTCTTGTAGGATTTCAGGTCCGGGGGCGTGGAGATCATGATGGCGCCTCCTCATGAGGTTCTTCTTCCAGGATGAGCATGTGCAGTTCTGATGGACCGTGCACCCCTATGGTGAGTACCCTTTCGATGTCCGCCGTCCGGCTGGCTCCGCTGATGAATGCCAGGTAGCTGGGCGGCCGCTGCAGAATGCGGAGCATCTCCGGCTCAAAAGCCAGGGCATGGGGGCGAATGCGGGAAACGGGAATGACGGCCACGTGCGTCTCGCTCAACATGGTGGCCATGCGAAGGTCCTCGTCATGGGAAATCTGAACCAAAGTGCCCGTTTCCGCGATGGCGTAATCCCCCACGGTGAAAGCCGTATGAATCCGGCCCATGTGCCCCCGAAGATTTTCCATCAGGAGGTCCACTCCGCGGGAGCGGCAAAGTTCATTGAGAAAAGGCACGGCTTCCTCATGGCGTTCCCCGAGACCCGGAGCAGCGAGAACATGGCCTCCGCCTTTCAGCGTGATCTCCACCGCAGCGGTCAAAGCCTCTTCCATGCTCCGCACAAGAGCAACCCGCGTTTGAACGGCTTCCGCTTTCTCTTTCATCTTTTGAACAAGGGTGGCTTGTCCCATGGCCGCATCCTCAAAGGGGTGAAAAGGAAACTGAAAGTTCCGCGCCTGGCGCAGCGTTCACTGCACTGATAATATCCTCAAAAGACTGAGAACAGCAATGGTGCATGGGTGGAAACCTCCCGGTGCAATGTGGGCAGTGGATAGTTTTTTTCTTCTCGCTTCAAGAGGGTTATATAGATGTCTGAAGATGAAGTCAGGGCTTTCGTCAAAGGAGGATTTATGGTCAGCAGGACACTGCTCCAGGAGTTCACCGGGATAGTCGGTGAAGACAACGTATTCACCCATGAAGCGGACCGGCACACATACTCCTACGACGCCGCCGTGCTCACACCCGCCACGCCATCCATCGTCCTGCGTCCCACTCACAGCGAGGCTCTGGGCAAAGTGGTTGCACTGTGCCGTGAAAACTCCATTCCCCTCACGGTGCGCGGCGCGGGGACCAACCTCAGTGGGGGATCCATTCCCAGCGAGGGGGGAGCGGTGATTCTGACCCATGGTTTGTCCCGCATTCTGGAGATCAACGAGGAAGACCTTTACGCCATCGTGGAACCGGGGGTGGTGACGGCCAGGCTGGCAGCCGCGGTGCAAGCCAAAGGACTCTTTTATCCGCCAGACCCCGGAAGCCAGGCCGTTTCCACCCTTGGAGGCAACGTTGCGGAGAATGCGGGGGGCCTGCGGGGACTCAAGTACGGAGTCACCGGTGACTATGTCATGGGACTCGAATTTTTTGACAGCGAGGGGAATGGGGTGAAAACGGGGTCCCGAACGGTGAAATGCGTCACGGGTTACAACCTGGGAGCCCTGCTGGTGGGATCTGAGGGCACCCTTGGCGTTATCCACAAAATCATTCTCAAGCTCATTCCTCCGCCCGCATCCAGAAAATCCATGATGGCCACTTTTTCTCAGGTGGAAAAAGCTTCTGAAGCAGTGTCGGCCATCATCGCACAGCGAATCGTTCCGGCCACCCTGGAATTCATGGACAATTTCACCCTGAGAACCATCGAGGACTACAGCAAAGTGGGCCTGCCCGTGGAAGCGGCCGCCCTCCTTCTGGTGGAAGTGGACGGCCATCCGGCACAGGTGGAAGAGGACGCTCAAAAGGTCGAATCCATCTGTCTTTCTTCAGGAGCCACCAACCTCCGTGTGGCTCAGGACGACCGGGAACGGGACAAGGTCTGGGAAGCGCGCCGCACCGCCCTGTCGGCGCTGGCCCAGCTCAAACCCACGGTGGTTCTGGAAGACGCCACCGTGCCCAGGAGTAAGATTCCCGCCATGATGCAGGCTCTGGAAAAAATCAGCAGGAAGCACGCCCTCACCATTGGCACTTTCGGCCATGCGGGAGATGGAAATCTTCATCCCACCATCTTGACCGACCGTAGAAACAAGGAAGAGTGGCAGCGGGTGGAAGCCGCCATCCATGACATCTTCGACCATGCCCTCGCCCTGGGGGGAACCCTTTCGGGGGAGCACGGCATCGGACTGGCCAAAGCTCATTACCTGGAAAAGGAGACAACCCGTTCCACGCTTATCTACTCCAGGCGCATCAAGGCCGCCCTGGACCCGGGGAACATTCTCAATCCCGGGAAAATCACAGGAGAATGACCATGCAGGACATGAGAAAGCTCGCACTGCTGCTCCGCCAAATCGAAGATCAGCTGGCGGTTTGCATGCGTTGCGGCATGTGCCAGTCCGTCTGTCCCGTTTTCGCCCAAACAGGGCGTGAGGCGGACGTGGCCCGGGGCAAGCTGGCTCTTCTTGACGGACTGCTGCAGGAAATGTTTCAGGACCCCGGGGGAGTGGACGAAAGACTCATGCGCTGCCTTCTGTGCGGATCCTGCGCCACCAATTGTCCGAGCGGCGTCAGGGTCCTGGAAATCTTCATCAAGGCCCGAGCCATCATCACGGGCTACAGGGGGCTCAACCCTTTCAAGAAGTTCATTTTTCGAAACATGCTGGCCAGGCCTCAACTGTTCCACAGGATTTTGGAATGGTCCTCGAAATTTCAGGGTTTCTTCGCGCGCCCCGTGGACGAACTTCTGGGAACTTCCTGCGCCCGGTTCGTCTCACCACTCGGGCATCGACACTTTCACTCCCTGGCACAGGAACCCTTTCACCGCACTGTGCCCTTCATGAACACCCCTGCCGGGTCATCGGGGCTTCGCGTGGGTTTCTTTCCGGGATGCCTGGTGGACAAGATTTTCCCCCGGATCGCCCATGCGGCCGTCAGGGTTTTCGGACATCACGGCGTGGGAGTCTTCATCCCCGAAAACCTGGGGTGCTGCGGCATCCCTGCCCTCTCCTCGGGCGATACGGAAACGTTCAACAAGCTGGTGCGTCACAATCTGGAATCTTTTCAGTCCCAGGATCTGGACTGTCTCCTCACACCCTGTGCCACCTGCACTGCCACCATCAAAAAACTCTGGCCCCTCATGGCCGAGGACCTGCTCCCGCAAGAGCGCAGAAGAGTGGAATCCCTGGCTGAAAGGACCTTGGACATCTCGCAGTTTCTGGTGGACAGGTTAAGGGTGAACAACGCTCTTGAGGGGGAAGAGGGGGATGGAAGCCCTGTCACTTACCACGACCCGTGCCATCTGAAGAAATCCCTCGGTGTGTTTCAGCAGCCGAGAAAGATCCTGAAAGGGATTTCCCGGTACTCTTTCAAAGAGATGGCCGAGGCAGACTGGTGCTGTGGCTGCGGCGGCAGCTTCAACCTGCAGCACTACGATATTTCTGCGTCCATCGGACAACGCAAGCGGGACAACATCGCCGCCACGGGCTGTGGCGTGGTGGCCACCTCCTGCCCGGCCTGCATGCTTCACATTTCGGACATGCTTTCTCAGGCCCGGGACCACATAGCCGTGAAGCATGTCCTGGAACTTTATGAAGAATGCCTGGAAGGGAGTGAAAAGGGGGTCGAGCCACCGGCCCATGAGGGGTGAGCGTGGCCGTTGGGCAAAAAGACATTTCACGCCGGGTCACAGGGACTCCATGCGCTCATCGATGAATCGGGCGATGAGTGATTCATACTCTTTTCCCACATAGGAGCGATGCGCGTAGAGTTCATATTTGAGCTGGTTCCAGTAATCGGCCAAACTTTTTTGGGTGTCCAGGAGGTTGATTTCCTGGTTGATGCGTCTCAGGTACTCATCCCGAATGCGCGAAAGGTGAAATTCAAACATTTCTTTCAAAAGAAACTTCTGGTGCTCCAGGAAATGCCTTTCCGGCTGCTGAGCCGAAAGATCTTTCCCGATGGCCGTCAATTGTGAAAAATCTTCCGCTTCGCTCAATTCCTCCTGAAAAACCCTCAGGATGTTTTCATTGATTTTCGTCCTCTGCCGGCGATACACAGATCTCAGCTCTTCCTCGAAGCTCTTCGTGTCATGGGGGAGCTTTTCCCGAAGCTCATGGACCAGGTTCTTGTACCTTTCATTGAGTTCTTCGTGATTCCAGATGCGCTCGAGACACTGGACCATGAGGTTGAACTGATCCGCGTCATGATAGCTGACCAATAAAATGGGTTCAGAGGGGCTCACCTCAAAATGGATCTTGTCAACCACCCCCGGTTGCACAAAAGGCTGTCCTTTCAGGCTGAATTTCTCGGGAAAACTGAAATGGCCCAGGGTGTTCTGAAGGGCCTCGCGCCTTCGCAACACATTTTCACCCAGTTCGCCGAACCTGACGGCTCCCCCTTTGTGACCCAGGCCAAAGTGATGATTCAGGGTCTGAAAAGCCAGGAAAAGGACCTTGAGGCATTCCTCTTCCTCCAACGCTCCCGCCAGGGAGGAAAAATCCCCGATGCGAAAAGCGCCCCCCAGATGATCGAGGCCGTGAAGGAGATAAAACCTTATGGAGGGAGACAGAGAAAGAAGCAATCCATGGATCTTCACCGCCCGCTGAAGGTGCCTCTCAAAATTCTGAAACCCAACACTCTTCAGCTTTTTTTTGTGATAAACAAAGTTCAAGGGTTTTTTCTGCAACACCATCTGCACATCCTGAATGCCGATGTGCTGGATGCCCAGCAACCGAAGAAGGCGCTCAAAAGCAAGGGCCTGCATCCCCTTCCAGAGAACTTTGTCCTGCAATTTTTCCGGCGCATAACTCAAAGGGGCTTCATGATGGGCTGACTGGCGGGCCTCGCTCAGGGACAGAAGCTGAACATCGTCATGGAAGGCCGCACCACGATTCCTGAAATGGCCGGGCATCCATTTTTCCCAGTCGCCGCCACTTTGCATGACCTGAAAACAAAGGGAGCGGTGGAACAAGAAATCATCCAGCAGGTCCGAAACCATCATGCCCTCCCTGACAGAGGCGGACCCCAGGATGCACTGCAGCACATAAACATCCAGAAGACTCTCGTCTCTCCTTGCCGTGACGGCACTCAATGAACCCAGTGGCTCGTCACCCTGTATGACGTGGCCCAAGAGGCCATGGTTTCTCACAAGCACAATCACCAGCCGTTCCACACGGGGATCCAGCCGATACCGTTTGAGGATTTTGAGCTGTTCAAGGATTGCGCCCCCCCTTTCCCCATGGGATAAAAACCTGACGGCATCATCCAGCTTTCCGTAATAGGACTCCAGCCTGCCTATTTCCTGGAAAAGAAGCGCCAGGGTCATGGCCTGGTAGAGAAAGGGCTGCTGCTGAACTCTTTCCACAAGATACTCGAGCACATCCATCTGCGCATGGGTGACACCGATGCCCTCCTCCGCGAGGGGGCCGAACTCTTTTTTGGCCAGCTGGTAAAATGCGCTCTGATTCTGAAAGGCGTTGCGGTCTCTGATGACCAGCGCCTGGAATTTCTCCAGACACCGCATCACGTAACTGCCCAGGGATCTCTTTTCCCTGGTGGGCCAATTTTCCAGAAGATTGCCGAGGTCCTGAAGCTCGGGAAGAAAAAACCGCAGAATTTCCGGGCAATGCCGGGCCAGGAGGCTCACATTGTCATGAATCTCCTCGGGCAAAAAGACCTGAGCCTGAAGAATGAACCTGAGGCGCCACTCTATTTCGTCAATTTTCTCATCCTCGGCAGCAAACTCTCCTCCATTTTCCGTGAGGCCCCGTTCCGTGGAAACCCCTTCCCCCTTCAGGTACTGGTGGAAACTTTCCAGCTCGGAAAATCGTATTTCCAGGTCCTGAAGATTCTTCAGATTGATTCCTCTTAGTTTTTGGGATTCGAAGTGGTTCAAAAGGCTGTCAATCTGCTGAATGTTCTCTTCCAGATCCACAAAAGAAACGTCAATGGTTCGGGTCTGGGAATTGCTGATGATTCGAAGTCCGCTGTCGTCAACAAAGGCAGGGCCTCCTTCCTGAAGAGCCTTCATGATCTGCTGGAAGAAGCCCTGATGAAGCCGCTCCCTGGGAATGCCCAGCAAGCGGTCCCGTATTTTTTTGATTCTCAGGTCTTTGCGTTCTTCCTGAATGCCCGCCAGCATGGGGTTGAAGTTGATCACGTGCCGCTCACAGGCGTTGACAGCGATCCAAACGAGGATGAAACCGGCTCGCGCCCCCAATTTGGGAAAAAGATGCCCCGTGCCGTGAAACTCGGAGTGAAGGAACTGACGAAAAAAATAGGAATGCCCAAAGACATAATTGACCATGAACTCCTGTTTGAATTCCTCGGCAGTGTCCGCCAGTTCCAGGGCCTGGTTGAGCAGGTTGAGCTTCTCCGGCTCGTAGTCACAGATGACTTCCTTTTCGAAAATGCCCTTGGAAAGATATTCCTGCCACGTGTCGAGAAATTCAAAGAGATTGAAGAACTTGAGCATCTCACGGACGGCTTTGTTCTGCACACCCCCCAGGGCGCTGATGCAGAAGTCCTGCAGTTCATTCCAACTGAGCCTGGAATCTGTCGCCACCTTGATGGCATCCTCATAAAGCCGGTTCAGTTCCGTCGCCTGACCGGCCTTGAAGGATTCACCCAGTGAGGCCGCGATTTCCGCCATACTCATGAGACGACACACCCTGAGCAGGTCGAGAGTGTCCTGGGGCGCCCCCTCCTTGGCCCTGTCGGTGATGGGCTTGAGCGTGTCCGCGGGAAGCTTCCCAAACACAATGCGGCTCATGGTGGTGTGCCCCACGACAATCAGCAGGATTTCCGTCAACCATTCGCGATGGAATCCATGGAGAGCCAGTTTGGGAATGTGTTCCATGACAGGGGTGTAGTGCCCTTCGATCTGATCGGGGTTCAGGTATTCACGCACCTGAAGGAGTTTCTTGTTTTTTTTCAAAAGACTGAGAATGGGGGCGAAACTGGCCGTCGGGGTTTTGAAGGGATTGCTCAGGCGCGCCCGCTCATGCTCGGAAAGCTCTGGAAAGTCATTGTTTTTGATCTGCTCGAGGATTCGAAGCACATCGAGGACGTAGCGGAATGAATTGCGATATTCCGCCACCAGGGAAAGAGAACACCCCTGCATGCCGGAGGTTCTGATGTCCTGTTCCAATTGGGCCAGATCCACGGCGGGTTTTCTCTTGAAGCCCACGTAGACAAAAAGGCTTTCGGGAAGCTCCCTGTCCACCTCCAGGCGATCTTTCCAGTATTGATGATGGTGCCTGGGAGTTTTGCGCTTCAAAACCCTCGTTTGATAATAGGGTTCGAAGATCCTTTGCCACTGTTTCTCGGGATCGTTGATGAGGTTGCGGGGGAGTTTGAAATTCAGGTGAGGCAGCCGGTTGATGTCATCGATGGTGAACTCTTCCACTTTATGCTGAGGCAGGTGGCCCTTGAGCTGCGGATCGAAAAATTCAAAGCGGTTCACATAGTAATGCAGGTCGGAAATGGGAATGTCCAGGGTCATCTGACCCGGCCGGCCTGCATATTTTCCCTTTGTTTTGAAGGTGTGGGCAAACAGGAGAAAGTGCTTGAAATCCTCTTCTGTACGGAACCTGACCTTGCAGACCTCATTGCCCTGGGGCCCGGGAGAGTGGGCCAGGACGTGAACCATTCCGCCCGGTTCCAGCAGATCGTAGATTTTTCCCGCCAGATACATGGCATGGTTGAAGATCCTCTTGCGGCTCATGGGACGGCGAATGGTCCGGGGAAGCTTTTGCTCCAGTAAAAATTCATAAGGATCCTTGGGAAGCACCACGATGTCCAGAGGCAGCTGCCAGGAACTCAGTTTCTCTATATTTTCAAAAAGAAAGATGCGGTGACTGGTCAGCCTTGCGGCCAGTTCATGCACAAGAAGATCGTGGCTGGAAGTGAGGAGTCCCACATCCAACTTTTCTGTGCGGGTGTCAAAAATATGCTGAAAGATCAGTTCTTCGATTTCGTCGGCTTTGGTCTTGATATCCTGAAGGGAGTGTGCCACAAGGTTGATGGGGATCAGAAAATAGCGCTTGCCTTTGCGGCTGAACCGAATGAGGAGCCCCAGTTTCTGATAGATGGCGTTGAGCCGTTTGGCATTCCTGCTGATCTCAACGGAGTTCTGAAAGTCGAAGTCCTCGAGAAAGTCAGTGTCCCCCCGGCTCAGGACACTCTGTTCCATGAGGCCAAGCCCATACGCATTGCCTCCATAGCGGCTGGGCAGGAAGCTTGGGTGATCTTCCGAAGCAAAGGTGCCCATGGGAACGTCTTGAGGGTTGATCCCATAGAGTTCATAGTCTTCCGGACGAATCAGGCGAAAGAAGGTCTCATGTTGGCCCATGGGCTTCGTCTGCCAGATGAATCTGTTTTCGTTCATGACCTTTTCCGTTTCACCTGTTCCGTTTCCGTCACAAAATCATGAAGGAAGCCTGAATTCCCCATGGGGAAAGCAGGGGGTATCATGAGTTCAAGCGCGGGCATTGTGCAAGCAAATTCCCCGCAGATAATGCACGAATCCGAACATTCCGAGGGCAACGCTCAAGCCAAAAAAGTCCAGTGCCAGATCCAAAAGGGTGGGGTACCTTCCGGGAACAAAAGCCTGAAGGGTCTCATCGGCAATGCTCAAAAGCACTCCCGAAAGAAGCACTCTCCAGGCAAAAGGGAAAAAACCGCTGCGTTTCACCACCGGATACCAGGCAAAGCACAGGAAAAGCCCCAGGGAAAAATATTCCAGGGGGTGAAACCAGCTGGTGCTGAATGAAGGGGAAACGTCACTGAAAGATCGGCTGGAGAGGGAAAAAATGAAGGCCGCATAAAAAAGACACGGGACCCAGCGATGCCAGGAAAGGAGGGAATGAGGCGCACGGACCTGAAGCAACGGGGTGCAAATGGCTCCAAACAAGAGGAGGGAGAGAGGGAACAGCATTCCGGCCACTTCCATCCGGAAAAGCCAGATGACTCCCAGGGCACCTCCCAGCTGGAGAAGAAAAAAAGCACTGACCCACACCCCACGGGGAGCTCTTTCCATGAAACAAAAAAATTCTCTCACAGCAGCAAAAAACATTGAATCAACCCATACCAGGCCGTGTTCTCTCTGTTTCCCGGCGAATTCGCAAATCAAGGGAGCTTCAGACGGAGACCCCGCCCCCATGGCACCCTTCCCCTCGACAAACCTTTCCTCCGGGGAACTGGCCCTGTGCACCCTTCAAGCCCCTGAGCCATATATCCTAGCATTTTTAAACCGTTGAGTTCAATTGGCTTATCATGGACACCCCCTTTGGAAAAGCTCTTTGTCATCACCTTCTCATCATCGCGGCCTGTTTCATGGTCTGGATCGGGGCTCACGAAGCCTTCGCCTTGATTTCCGAGGAAGAGAACACCATCGAGGTCTTTGAAAAAGTCGCCCCCTCCGTGGTGAACATCACCACGGCCCCCTGCGATCCCGAGTACTTTTTTTGTCCTCTGCCCTCCTCTTCCATGTCTGGATCGGGCATCATTCTGAGAGATGATGGAACCATTGTCACCAATCACCACGTGGTGGCAGAAGCAGAAAACATTGAAGTGGCGCTCTATGACGGCCACCGTTTTGCCGCAAGCATTCTCGCGACCTCCCCCCGCCATGACATCGCCATCCTGCGCATCGATGCGGGTGCGCACCCCTTGATTCCCATCGTCCTTGGAGATTCAGACAAACTGGAAGTGGGGGGAAAAGTCCTCGCCGTGGGAAACCCTTTTGGACTTGGCCAGACCCTCACCGTGGGCACCGTCAGCATGACCGGCCGGGACATCAGAGATGGGGGAAGGGTTCTTCGAAACCTCATACAAACAGATGCTTCCATCAACCCCGGCAACTCGGGAGGAGCTCTCGTCAATTCCAGGGGCGAACTGGTGGGCATGAACACGGCCATGCTGAGTCCCACGGGAACGAGCGTGGGAATCGGCTTTGCCATACCCGTCAATCAAGTGAAAAAGGTGGCCCCCGGACTCATACACGGATGGGTGAAATGGCTGGGCTGGATATTGGGTTCCATTGTAGTATACTGGGCCTTGAGGCGCATGCGCCGTCCAGGGACGCCTTCCTGACCCTGAAGAAAACAAGGGCCGGCGTCTCCAGTTCAAAAAAAACGTCGACGAGTGATTTCATGACCCGGACCAAGGGAAAAGGCCGATCATCCTTCGCAGGGATGCTCCGGGCGGGACGTTTTGCATTTTACATGAAGAATCACTGTGCGCGATGGGAGGCAAAAAACCAAGATGAATAAAAAGACCGTGTGCTCACTCCTGCTGGCAGTTTTCCTTTCAATTTGGGGCACAGCATCAGTGGAAGCTCTCACGGAGGATGAACGAAACAACATCCAGATCTATGAGAGCCTGGCTCCGGGTGTGGTGAACATCACGAGCACCGTGCTGGAAAGGGATTTCTTTTTCAATGTGGTCCCGAGACGCGGTGCAGGTTCCGGTTCCATCATCGACTCCAGCGGCCACATTCTCACCAATCACCACGTCATCGAAGACGCCCGTAAGCTGGAAGTGACCCTCGCAAACGGCAAGAAATACAACGCGGAGCTGAAAGGATCGGACCCCGACACAGATCTGGCTGTGCTCAAAATCGATGCTCCCCCAAAAGACCTTGTCGTCATTCCAATGGGTTCCTCGGAAAACCTCAAAGTGGGTCAAAAGGCCATCGCCATCGGAAATCCATTCGGACTGGGGCAAACCCTCACCACCGGAGTCATCAGCTCCATCGGGCGCACTTTGAGAGCCACGGGTGGAACCCTCGTGGAAGATATCATCCAGACGGATGCGTCCATCAATCCGGGCAATTCCGGAGGACCCCTCATCGACTCCAGCGGTAAAATGATCGGCATCAACACCGCCATTTTCAGCCCGACGGGAGCCAGTGTGGGCATCGGGTTTGCCATTCCGGTGGACACGGCCAGGCGGGTGATTGATGAACTCATAGAAAAAGGCTACTACGCCTATCCCTGGATGGGCGCTTCTTTCATGACACTCACTGCGGATTTTGCCAGGGCACTGAAAATCCCGGTGGAAAGGGGAGTCATGCTGGTGGAAGTCGTCCGAAACGGGCCTGCTCACCGAGCAGGCCTGAGGGGAGGAAACGCCAGGGCTCAGGTGGGCAACCATGTTCTCCTCGTGGGTGGGGACATCATCACCAAAATGAACGGCAAAGAGTTGATGGATGCCGATTCCGCCGTGAGAGAAATTCGAAGGCACAGGCCGGGAGACCGGGTCACAGTCCATGTGGTGCACTGGGATGGAGGTTCCAGCACTCTTTCCCTGACCCTTGGAGAGCGCCCCCGCACTGGAAGGTGAGGCAGGGAGGGTTTTCACTTTCTCTCGATGACATGGGATCATGGAATGGCATTATACAGAATGGGCTTCCAAAGCCCGGCCGCCCGCCGGGCCTCCTGAAGCGCCTTGTTTTTTTGCAGGCCAATTTCTCCTTCACCCCAAGACAATGTTCCGCAAGGTCACAGCAAAGGCGGCTTTTTATGAAAACAACGACCCTATTGAAATCCCGCAAATTCGCTCCCGTGGTCCTGGTCATCATGGATGGCATCGGCTATCGCAAGGATCCCATTGGAAACGCAGTTCTTGAATCCTACACCCCCAACCTGGACTGGCTTCTTCAAAACTGCCCACACACCCTCCTCAAAGCACATGGAACAGCGGTGGGCCTTCCCAGTGACGAGGACATGGGCAACTCGGAAGTGGGACACAATACTCTGGGAGCAGGCCGTTTTTACCCTCAGGGAGCCCGGCTGGTGAACGAAGCGCTGGAAAGCGGACGCATCTACAGCGGCAAAGGCTGGACAGAGCTGACCCGGTTCTGCAGGGAAAACGGGGGGGCCATGCACTTCATCGGCCTCTTTTCAGACGGCAATGTTCACAGCAACATCCATCACTTGAAACTCATGCTCAAGCGCCTTGCCCACGAAGAAAAAATCGCAAAAGCCCGTGTGCATGTTCTCCTCGACGGGCGGGACGTGGGGGAGACTTCCGCCCTGGAATACATAGAGCCTTTTGAGTCCTTTCTCAAAGAACTCAATGAGCGGGAGGGGGTGGACTACCGCATCGCCAGCGGCGGCGGGCGCATGAAGGTGACCATGGACCGCTACGAGGCCAACTGGGATATGGTGGCTCTGGGCTGGAAGACGCATGTGGCGGCCGAGGAAAGGCAATTCGGTTCCGCACGGGAAGCCATTGAAACTCACCGCCAGGAAAATCCCGGCGTCATCGACCAGGACCTGCCCCCTTTTGTCGTCGCAGACGAAAAAGGTCCAGTGGGCCCCATTTTGGATGGAGACAGCGTGGTTTTTTTCAATTTCCGCGGCGACCGGGCCATAGAAATCAGCCGGGCTTTCGATGAAGAAAATTTCGACAAGTTCGATCGCAAGCCCTATCCTCGCGTGGCTTATGCGGGGATGATGGAATACGACACGGAGGCTCACATTCCCAAGACCTACCTGGTGGAACCTCCCGTCATTGAAAAGACCATCGGTGAATACCTCTGCGCTGCGGGTGTGCGCCAGATGGCCATCAGTGAAACTCAAAAATTCGGGCATGTGACCTATTTCTGGAACGGAAACCGGTCAGGCTACCTTGATGAAAGGCTCGAAAAGTACGTGGAAATCCCTTCGGACCGGGTTCCTTTCGAAGAGCGGCCCTGGATGAAGGCTGCAGAAATCACGGACCATGTCATTGGGGCCATCGCAGAAAAAAACTATGATTTCATACGTCTCAATTTTCCCAATGGAGACATGGTGGGCCATACGGGCATTTACCAGGCGGCGAGGATCGCCGTGGAGGCCGTGGATCTGTGCATTGGCCGCATCATGAAAGCCGTGGCAAAGGCGGAGGGGGTGCTCATTGTCACCGCGGATCACGGCAACGCTGAAGAGATGTATGAAATGGACAAGAAGGCCGGGCGGCCCAAGATCAACGAGCAGGGCAACCCCAAGGGCAAAACGGCCCACACCCTGAACCCTGTCTGGTTCATGGTCTATGATCCATCGGGAGACAAGCCCATGGAAGTGAATGCAGCCATTGCGGAGCCGGGGCTGGCCAATGTGGCCTCCACCATCTTTCAACTGCTGGGAATGGAAAAACCCGAACTCTATGCAGAGCCACTGCTTCTCTTTCACCAATGAGACCTCCCGTGGACCGCCATGGCCCTATTGCCCCTTCAAGGTGAGGATCACCACCTCGCCTTGACATGAAAAACGAACGGGAACGCCCGATACACCCACGCCGCAGCTGGTGTAACCCTGCATCTTTCCATAATGCCACAAGCCCTGACAAAAGCGGCGGGGCGCGCTGCTGTGCGTGAAAACCGGACCGATGCAGGGCAGCTGAATCTGCCCTGCATGCGTGTGTCCGCAAAGATAGAGCCGAGGACCGTAGGGGGCCACTTCACGATAAATCTCATTGGAGTGAGCCAGAAAAATGATGAATGCCTCGGAGGGCACTCCGTGAAAAGCGTCATTGAGATCATGACACTTGTAGAGGTGAGGGTCGTCAACACCCACAAACCATAGGGCCTCTCCGTTGCGAACAATGGAGCGGGAGTCGTTGATGAGAAAATCGATACCCCTGGCCTTGAGGGGCTCCACGATTTCCAGGCAGTCGTGGTTGCCCAAAACTCCCAGGCACCCATCCCGGGAGTTCAAATGCAACATCACCTCATCCAGGCGCTTCAGTGCCAGGCCAAAAGGCCCATGGTTTTCCATGCGGTAATCCCCGCCAAGGATGCACAGGTCCACATGTTCCTGCCCAATCAGTTCCACAATCCGCTCCGTCAGCCCATCGAGCCCGTCCAGGTGCAAATCGGAAAGATACAGGATGCGATAGTCGTGAAAGGCTGGGGGAAGATCTGGAAAATGAAGACTGAATTTTGTCATTTTAATGTTGAGAGCGTTCCTTTTTCCCCTTTCATACATTCCCAGAGTCTTGAAGGCAGTCTTCATCATGATGTGGTAATAGAAGGAATCTTCAAAATTGACAAAGTAGTGGAACGGGTTGGAAATGATCTGGCACTTTCTGATTTCCCTGAGACGAACCCACGAAGACACCTTCCTCGGGTAATCTTTGTAGGGCTTTGACAAAAGCACTTCCTTGAGAAACCAGCTTCCCCAGTAAGCCCCCGCCATGAAAACAAGGGTGAGGGCAACGAGTGCTCCCAACCCAAAATCATGGAAGAAAGCCAGGAAGATGAGGGGAAAAGCTCCCTCAAAAAACTGATCCAGCCCTGGCACCAGGCTTCCGCTGGGCAGATCTCTTCGCCTCTTGATGTAGCTGGACGTCAGGTCGCCCGCCATGCTCAGCAAGGCACAGACAAAACCGGTCCACCAGGAGAAATCCATGGCAATACCCGCAATGGTCCCCATGAGCAGGGCAGCCAGAAAGCCCCGAATTGTTTTGTGGGGCCCCAAAAGAGGGCGCCCATCCCGGTGCGTCCTGCGTCCATCGATGGGAGCATTCCACCTGGGGCCAAGGAGGTGCGCCAGAAACACCGGGGCAAAATTGATGAGCCAGAGAAGAAAAAGAATTTTGAAGTAAAAAAACATGGCATGGACCCAATCATTCAACGGGGAATGGCAGGAAATTTCTCAAAACCGCAGACGCGGACCGTTCCAGCAAGTCAAGGATCAGGGGGAAGGCGCAATACTACTCGATCATGCCCATGGAACAAAACCCTTTCGACCATTGCCTTCGGGGTTTCATGACAACAATGCATGCTTCCCCTGCCTGCCCATATTTCAGTGCACTTATTTTGCCAGTCATCAGGGTATACGGTGAAAACTAAAGGCGGGTAATTGTCCGGAAGGGTGGAAACGAGGATGAAAAGAAGTTTTTAAAACGGCTGGCGGGGATTCCCGCCAGCCGTTGTTTTTATTCGATGAAATTTTTCAGGCTGGACTGCCTGTTTGGATTCCTCAGTTTTTTCAAGGCCTTTTTTTCTATCTGACGAATTCTTTCCTTGGAAACCTTGAAGCTCTTCCCTATTTTTTCCAGAGTTTCCGCAGGCTGACCATCCAGACCGAAGCGAAGCCGCAGGATTTTTTCTTCTCTCGGTTGCAGGGTGGACAGAAGGTTTCTCGTCACCTCTGCCAACTCCTTGTCAGAACATTCCTCCATGGGACATACGGCCTTCTCATCTTCGATGAAATCACCCAAACGCTGATCGTCTTCCCCTATGGGAGTTTCAAGGGATATGGGCTGCGAAGCGAGAGTCAGGACCATCTGGACCTTGTCCAGGGGCAAGTTCGCCCGGTCTGCAATTTCCCGGGGAGTGGGTTCCCGCCCCAGTTCTTTCAAAAGCTCGTAAAAAACCTTGAAAAAGAGGTTTTTCAGTTCAATGAAATGAACGGGAAGACGAATGGTCCGGGTTTTGTCATAGATGCCCCGAATGATGCTCTGCCTCACCCACCAGGTGGCATAAGTGCTGAAACGGTTCCCCTTGGTGTGGTCGAAACGTCCCACTGCTTTCAGAAGACCAAGGTTGCCCTCCTGAATCAAATCGTCAAAACTCATTCCGCGGCCGCGATAACGCTTGGCAATGCTCAAAACCAACCTCAGGTTGGCCTTGACCATTTCCTGCTTGGCCGCATCGATGCCATGCATGATGCTCCTCACCTGCTGAAGGAGAGCAGCAAATGGCGCATTTCCTGTCTCTTCGGAAGCTCCACGCTCCAAAGTCCTGAAAATCACCTTGAGAATCTTGTCTCTCACTCCTGGAAAAGCTTTTTCATGAGCCAGGAGCTTTTGAACCTTGGCATCCGCATCAGCCAGAAGCTTGTGAGAATCCTTGTGCTCGGCCATGAGTTCCACAAGGCGTGTCTGCCCCTCACGGATGGTCTGAGCCAGCTCGATCTCCCTCTCCTGGGTCAGCAGAGGATACCCCGACACCTCCCGCAGGTAGCAGGAAACATGGTCCTCGTCAAACTCCCCTTCAGTGGAGGCAGAAAGAGAATCTTCCGACTCCTCTTCTGTGTCATAAACCGCCGTATCACTGCTGGCGGCAGTCTCACCCTCTCTTTCGGCGAGGTCAACGGCTTCCTCGAAAGAGAGTTCATCTTCCATCAGGTCCTCTTCGGATTTGGTTTTTCTTGTAAAGCTGAACACTTCCTCATCCTGTTCGGACTTGTGAAGCCTGAACTTATAGGGGAGACAAGTTTCAGTGGCGTAAGCTTTCATGGTTCATTCCTCCAAAAGCGGGGGCGAACAACAACGGCTTTTCTTCTCCCAACACACCCCCTTTGATATTATGTTCCCGATTTTTTCAGTCCGGTGTGGATCATGGGAACCTGAAGAACTTAAGATAATAAATCATTCATAATTGAAAGTTAAGTTACCAACCCAAACACGTCAATGACAGAGGACAATGGGCGTCTGCCGGCAAACACGTTGATTTTATATTCGTATATTCGCGGGGAAGGCAGGCTGCAGCCGGGTTTTTCACTCACACTCCCTCCAATAATTATCCAGGGGCAAAGAACTTGTACAATGGGAAAAATTTTTTTATAATATGGTTCTCAACGAAGGAGCACCCATGCTGCACCTTCGTCCTTGTTCATTAAGTGGAAAGTTTTTGCCAAAAGGTTACAAAGAAACCCATGATTTTATAAATGCCGGGCACCCATGTCACCACCATTCAGAAAATTCCATGCTTAAAGGAGAAACGCTATTGGAATGCCCTCGCTGCCGAAAAGAACTGTCCCTCGTCCGCACTTGACGCCAGGTGTATTGGCGCTGCCGTGAATGCGGCGCTTCCTACCCCCTCTCGCAGTTCCGTGAAGCCATCACCGACGAAATGGAAGAAAAACTGGCACTTTGCCGCATCGACAGGGTTTGAGATCTTCCAGCTTTCACCTCAGAAAAATCAAGCCATCTTCCCGCTGGAGGAAAGATGGCTCTTTGTTCTTTTCACACCTGTTTTTCCCAGGCAGTGATTTTACATCCCAAAAGAGTTATAAACACCATATTTTTTCAACTGTCAACACCATATTTTCCTGATTTCATGATTCAAGTTAATCATCTTTCCGGGTTTTGCAGGGGGACTCCCCCTAAAATTTCACTCTTGCAGTTTTTCCCTGATGATCTTCTTTGCCAAATCGAGAGCGTTGGAGAGCTTTTCGGGCTGACTGCCCCCTGCCTGGGCCATATCGGGCCTTCCGCCACCGCTCCCGCCAACTTCCCTGGCTATTTCACGGATGAGATCCCCCGCACGAACTTTTTCGGTGAGATCGGGTGTGACGCCGGCAAGGAGAAAAGCTTTCTGCCCATGCGACGCTCCAAGAACGATGATTCCCCTCTGAAGGCGATTTTTGAAGCGGTCGTTCAGTTCCCGCAAGATTTTGGGGTCATCCGTTTCCACCTGCATGACCAGCACCTGGACACCATTCCAGTCTTCTGCTGAGTCCAGCAGGTCCTGTGAGCGCTTGCTGGTGAGGGACGCCTTGAGAGCTTCCAGTTCCCGTTCCGTTTGTCGCTGCTGGGCCACCAGTTTTTCTATGCGTTCCACCAGGTCTTGAGGCGTTGCCTTCAGCAAGCCAGCCACCTCCAGGAGGGCAGCTCGCTGTCGGCGAATGTGATCCAGTGCCCGCCGGCCCGCAAGGGCTTCGATCCTTCGCACTCCTGCAGCGATTCCCATTTCCTGAACGATCACAAAAAGTCCGATGTCTCCCGTACGGTGGGTGTGGGTGCCACCGCAAAGTTCCTGGCTGAAGCCAGGTATTTCCACAACTCTTACGCTCTCGCCGTATTTTTCCTCAAAAAGAGCCATGGCTCCCGCCTTCAACGCCTGGTCCAAATCCATGAGATGGACCTCCAGGTCCAGATTGCGGCGGATTTCGTCATTGACTCTCCTCTCGATCTCATTGAACTCCTCGGGGGTGAGGGGGGCGAAATGGGTGAAGTCAAAACGAAGGCGGTCAGGGCCCACAAGAGAGCCCGCCTGCTTCACATGGTCTCCCAGCACGGTCCTCAGCACCGCATGGAGAATGTGGGTGGCCGTATGATGAAGGGCCGTGTCCTGCCTGGCTTCAGCATCCACCTGGAGCCGCACCACGTCCCCCACGCGAAATGGTCCTCCCTCCACCTTGCCCACGTGGACAAAAATGTCTCCGGGCAGCTTGTGCGTGTCCAAGACCCAAATTTTTCCCTGAGAACCGGAGATTTCCCCCACATCGCCCACCTGACCTCCAGAGGCTCCATAGAAGGGCGTTTCCTGCGTCACCACTTCCACATCCATTCCATCAGTCACCGCTGAAACGGACTGACCGCCATGAACGAGGGCCTGAACGGACGATTCCGTTTCCAGACTCTCGTGGCCGAGAAATTTCGTGGACACGCCCTCCGATGCCAATTGGCGGTAGACTTCCGAAACATGCCTTTCCCCGCTGCCTTTCCAGTGGAGACGCGACTGTTCCCGCTGTTTCTCCATGAGCTCATTGAAGCGGGCCTCATCGGTCTCCATCTGGAGATCCCGGGCCATGTCGGTGATGATGTCGATGGGGAAACCGAAAGTGTCATACAATTTAAAAACGAGAGCCCCTGGAATGACATTTTTGCCCTCCGCCTGCAGGACTTTTATTTCCTCCTGAAGCAGGCTCAAACCATGATCCAGCGTGTCGTTGAAGCGCTCCTCTTCATGAAGGATCACCCGCGTGATGAAGTTCCGGTTTTCCAGAAGTTCCGGATAGGCATCCTGCATGGAATGCATCACGGAAACGGCCACCTCGTGGAGAAAAGGGCGGTTGAGTCCGAGAAACCTTCCATGGCGCAACGCCCTTCGCAGGACGCGGCGCAAAACGTATCCCCGCCCTTCATTGCTCGGCAGAATGCCGTCACCAATGAGAAAAGCCGCGGCGCGGCTATGGTCAGCAATGACCTTGACGGAGACATCCTTCTCCCCTTCCGTGCCATATTTGTAGCCCGTGAGTTCGGTGATCTTTTCCCGCATGGGAGAGAAAACATCCGTGTCATAGTTGGAGGGAACCTTTTGAATCACCGCCGTGATTCGCTCAAGCCCCATGCCCGTATCGATGCTTGGCTTGGGAAGAGGCTCCAGCACCCCGTCTTCCCGGCGATTGAACTGCATGAAGACGAGGTTCCACAACTCGAGGTAACGGTCGCAATCACAACCGGGCCTGCAGTGGGGGGAGTCGCATCCCATGGAGGGACCCTGGTCTATGAGAATTTCCGAACAGGGGCCGCAGGGTCCCGTCTCCCCCATGGACCAGAAGTTGTCCTTGGTGGGAAAGGCCAGAATTCTCTCCTGGGGCAGGAATTTTGCCCAAAGGGCACGGGCTTCCTCGTCAACGCCCAGATTCATGTGCTCGTCACCCTCATGAATGGTCGCGTAGAGTTTGTCCGCAGGAAGCCCCATGGTCTTTGTGAGGAAGTCCCAGGCATAGTCCACGGCTTCGTCTTTGAAATAGTCCCCGAAAGAAAAATTGCCGAGCATTTCAAAAAAAGTGTGATGCCGTGCAGTGCGTCCCACGTTTTCCAGATCGTTGTGTTTTCCACCTGCACGCATGCACTTCTGACTGGATGCCGCCCGCGTGTAGGGGCGGCGTTCTTCACCCAGAAAAGTGCGCTTGAACTGGACCATTCCTGAGTTGGTGAACAACAGCGTGGGGTCGTCGTGGGGAACGAGTGATGAGCTTTTCACCGTGGTATGGTTTTTGTCCTCGAAGAATTTTAAGTATGCTGTACGGATTTCGCTCGCTTTCATCAAACAGTTCTCCTCGAATTGATTTCTTCCCTTACGCCAGTCATTTTGACAACAACCTTCAAAATGACGGCTTCACCCGTTCACTCCCTGGGGAAAACCCTTCAACCCTCCACGGCAGCGACGCTTTTCACTTCTTCACCGGAGTGCTTCAAATTGTGCACTTCCCGAAGCTTTGCCTCAATATCGCCCAAAAGCTCGGGGTGATCTCTCAGGAAGGCCTTGGCGTTCTCGCGGCCCTGCCCCAGCCTCTCCCCGCCATAGGAATACCATGTTCCCGCCTTGTCCACGATGTTTCCGCTCACCGCCAGATCGAGAATATCTCCCTCCCTTGAGATTCCACGGCCATAAATCACATCGAACTCCACTTCCCTGAAAGGAGGGGCGATCTTGTTCTTGACCACCTTGACCCTGGTCCGGTTGCCGATGATGTCCTGGCCTTCCTTGATGGGACCCGTGCGTCGAATGTCCAGCCGCATGGTTGCATAGAATTTCAGAGCATTCCCTCCGGTGGTGGTCTCGGGGGAACCATACATGACACCGATTTTCATGCGAATCTGATTGATAAAGATGACGCACGTCCTGGACTTGCTGATGGCGGAAACAAGCTTGCGAAGGGCCTGGCTCATGAGACGGGCCTGAAGCCCCACATGAGGATCTCCCATTTCCCCTTCGATCTCCGCCTTGGGGACCAAAGCGGCCACCGAATCGATGACCACAACATCGATGGCGTTGCTTCGAACCAGGATTTCAGCGATTTCCAGAGCCTGCTCCCCGTAGTCGGGCTGGCTGATGAGCAGGTCTTCCACCTGAACACCCACTTTACGTGCATAGTTCACATCCAGGGCATGCTCCGCATCCACAAAGGCCGCCAGACCACCCTGCTTTTGAGCTTCCGCCAGAATGTGCAAAGCGAGAGTGGTCTTGCCCGAAGATTCCGGCCCAAAAATTTCCAGAATTCTTCCCCTTGGAACCCCTCCGATTCCCAGAGCCAAATCCAGTGAAAGGCATCCCGTGGGAATGATGGACACCTCAACGGGTTTTGACTCTCCCCCAAGGCGCATGATGGCTCCCTTGCCACAGTTGCGCTCAATTTGGGAAATGGCCGTGTCTATCGCTCTCTGTCTGTCATCTTTGGAACCCATCAAGGAGCCTCCCTGAAACCACCCAAGTTGAAATGCACAGACCCGCCCGGTGACTTTTTCTGTTGCTTCACCACCCTGTTTCACTCAAGCAAAATGTCTTCCAAAAGCAGTTGACGGCGATTCCTAAGCCTTGAATCTCGCTCGAAACAGGGGGGTGTAGATGGCACCTTCGGGTCTCAAGTCGCTTTTATACAATACCAGTTCTTTCACGTCAAAAGCTTCCGCCTCGAAGGCCTGCTCCGCCAGCAGGCCCTCCTGAAGTCTGCGAAGGCCCTGCCTTCCTTTCACACGGCCCAAAGTCAGGTGAGGTTTGAAAGCTCGATGCTCCGGTGTAAACCCAAGGGGCTTCATGGCCTCCTCCCCCTCCTCCTTCAGCTCCAAAAGAGCCTTCAGTTCACCGTTCAATCCCACCCAAATGACCCGCATCTGCTTCATGGAAGGGAATGCACCGCACCCCTGCGCCCGAAGTTGAAAGGGCACTGTGCGCATTGCCAGTTTTTCGAGGGCTTCGGCAATGGGGGGAATGGAATCTTCGGGGACGCTTCCCAGAAACTTCAGGGTCACATGAACGCGGTCGGGACTCACCCAGCGGACAGCCCCGCCCCTCTCTTTGAGTCGCACCTGAATGTGCCGCAACCTCTCCCGCGTTGCCTCGGGCACCTCAAGGGCGATGAAGGCCCGAATCATCTGCACAGCATCCTCCACAGCAACTGCAGAGCCGCCTGGCCGGCAAACTGACGAATGGTTTCCCGGTCACCTTGGAACAGGTGCTTTTCCACCCGGGAATCATCCGCGGTGGCACACGCCATGAAAACGGTGCCAACAGGTTTCTCCGCGCTCCCCCCCGTGGGGCCCGCAATGCCCGTAATCCCCACACCGATGTCCACTCCCGCTTTCTCCCTGACCCCCTGAGCCATGGCCAGAGCCACGGGTCCACTGACGGCCCCGTGAACTTCCAGCAACTCCCCGGGCACCCCCAAAAGGGTCTTTTTGGCCTCATTGCTGTAAGTGACAAATCCCCGATCAAAATACCCGGATGATCCCGAAACGGACGTGATGCGCTGTGCCACAAGGCCCCCCGTGCAGGATTCAGCAGCAGCCATTTTCCAGTTCTTTTGCAAAAGCTGCCGCCCCACCACCTTTTCCAGGGGATCATCCCCGTATCCGCTCATCTTATGGCGCCCCAACCTTTCCAGCACCTTCCTCTCCCCTTCGTTCACCCGCATCAGGGCCTCCGCGGGGTCATGAGACGAGGCCGAGAGGGAAACCCACACTTCACGGACCTGAGGATAATAACCCACATCCAAATTCCAGGCATCCACGTCCACCTGTTTCAACTCATGGCCCACCTCCGATTCAAACACATCCTGGAAGCGCAGCACGCGCTTCACATGATAAGGCCTTCGAGGAAATTTTTTCTCCAAGTGGGGCAAAACAAAACGGGCCATGAGATCTTTCATCTCGTGGGGCACACCGGGCAAAAAGTAGCAGGGAACATTTTCGTGTTCCAGAAAGTGCCCCGCCATCTCACGCCCGATTTTCACGGCACCCTGCGGAAGTTCCGTGAGCTTCTCCGCTTCCCTTGTCCAGGGACGACCCCGATTGCTGAACCGGTCCTTCAACCAGCCCAGATATTGAGAATCATGAAGAAGGGGCAGTCCCAGCGCCCTGGAGACAGCAGCATTGGTCCGGTCATCTTCCGTGGGGCCCAGACCTCCGCTCACGATAACAAACCGGGAACGTTTCATGCAGTGCAGGAGCATCTCGGCAATCACTTCCTCCCGGTCGCCCACAGTGAATATGTGCTGGAGTTGAAAGCCCTTTTCCCTCAGCTTCAAAGCGATATGATGGGCATTTCCGTTGGGAATGTCCCCCTGAAGGATTTCATCCCCGATGGTGAGGAGCGAGCCCACCACTTCTGTCGATGTGTTCACAGAGAACTCCCTCACATGGATGTGCCGCAGACCATGGCAACCTTCCTTTGTCAAACCCTCTTTTGACTGAGCCACAGGATGTCTTCGTACACCTTGAGCAAAGGCTTTCCTGATGCAGCGGCAATACGCTTGCAGTCCTCATATTCGGGCACGGCGCGCACTTGACCTTCTGCCAGGCGGGCTACCTTCACCCTGCAAGGCCCATGCGGTGTTTCAATGTGGAGAATTTCGCGCTCCAGTTCAAAACGCTGGACCGGGCAGACGCGAACCCCGAGAGTGGTCGTCTCCTGAAACACCACCTGCAGAACCTTTTCTTTCAAAAAAGGCTCGAAAAGAGCGCGCAGGAGAATTCCCGGACGGTTTTTCTTCATGTGCACGGGAATGGCGTGCACATCCAGAACACCGAGAGCAAAAAGACGGTCGAAAACATGATCATAAAGCTCGGGGTTCATGTCATCAATGTTGGCTTCAGCCATGAGCAGCGTTTTTTCCATGGGGACTGCCTCTTCCGTCCCCAGAAGAACCCGCAGAAGGTTGGGCGGACTGGCAGATGGATGAGTGCCCACGCCATAACCCGCTGCCTGCAGGCGCATGCCGGGAAGGGGGCCGAACTCCCGGGCAAAAGTGGTCAGCACCGCAGCGCCCGTGGGAGTGACCAGTTCCCTTTGGGCTCCACTGCCATAGAGAGGCACATCCTTGAGGAGCATGACGGTTGCGGGAGCCGGCACGGGCAGGAGCCCATGCTCCGTCCTGACCCATCCCCCCCCTGCGGGAAGGGGGGAGGAGCAAACCCGGTCCACCCCCAGGTAGTCCATCCCGATGACCGCCCCCACCACATCCACGATGGAATCCACAGCCCCCACTTCATGGAAGTGGACCTTCTCCAGGGGCACTCCATGCACATGAGCCTCCGCCTGCGCCAACCGTTCAAAGACCTCGAGAGCCTTTTCCCGAACCCATTGGGACAGACGGCTTTCTTCGACAATTCGACGTATTTCGGGAAAGGCCCGCGGGGGCTGTACTCCGTGAACCACCTGAAACCGAAACCCTGAAATGGCCCCCCTGCTCTCCCGCCATGCTTTCAATGAGTATCCCGAAAGGGCGGTCTTGCTCAGTTCCTGCCGCAGGTGATCCTGGGAAAGGCCGAGGTCGAGCATGGCCCCCAGTATCATGTCTCCACTGATGCCCGAGAAACAATCGAAATAAGCAGTTTTCATTGAAATGCCGATTTTTCAGGTTTATGGGTGATTGAAAGCCTGCCAACGAAAAATTCCAAAGGGAGCGACGTGTGACAGCAGAGCCCTCCTGCCGCCCGGAAACTCAATGAAAACATGGAAATCAAGATGGGGAATATTTGTGTCATTCTCCAAAAATCTCAAACAGAAAAACACAAAGGGGACAGCTCCGCAACGGGTAAATGGAGCAGTGGGGCCAGGAGCGGGGCGGTCTTTTTTATTGAGAGGAGGTATTGACACAATGCTGAGTCGATGATAGATGTTCTATCTCTAAAAATTGAGAAAGTTCAAGGCAGTGGAGGGATGGCCGAGTGGTTTAAGGCGGCGGTCTTGAAAACCGTTGAACGAAAGTTCCGTGGGTTCGAATCCTACTCCCTCCGCCATGAAGCTGCACAGCCCGGAGAGATGGCCGAGTCGGCTGAAGGCGCTCGCCTGCTAAGCGAGTGTAGGGTCAAAAGCTCTACCGAGGGTTCGAATCCCTCTCTCTCCGCCAGATCAAACACTTAGCCCAACCGCGGGGTTGGGCTTTTTTGTTTTTCAATGATCAGGTGTACCGCTTTCCGTACCCGCCCATCTTGACAGCATCAAGTGACTGCCTTCACTTGAGTCTCAAAATCTTCCGCATCCTGACAATATCCTTTTCAGACACAGCAAATTCCAGATACTCACAGGACTCCCCGGTGCCCATCCAGTCAGAAATCACACGATGTCCCACGCAGTGAGAGAACAGTTTTTTGACAGTCACGTTGATCCCGTTGCTGATCAGGCTGTGACTGGAAAACCGATGCACTCCCAGCGCCAGGGATGACTCCACGCTCTTGAGGGTCAGATGAATGAAGGCGGCACTTTTGCGGTACTCCCGGGCAACGCCCATCATTTCAAGGTAATAGCGGTCCGGATCCTGACTCAGGTGGGGATCGTGGGGAAGCAGGTCCTCCAAGACCCGATCGTGAGGCGTGACGCCACAAAAACCAATCACTCTTTCTTCATTGTTTTTCACGATGACAAAAAGATTGCGTTCTTCCTCTATGAAGGCAGCAAGCTCCCGGGCCGTTTCCTCGCGGTCCACGTGGGGCATGGGACTGCAATCCATGACCAACTGAACCACACTGTCCATGGAAACGGAATCGCCCGGTCGCAAAAGAGAAGCTTCCAAAAATCCCTCCCTTTCTTTTTCATCAAAAGGTCCACAAAGCCGGGGAACATATTCACCCAGGCGTATGATGCAGCCGGCTGCCCGCTCTTCAGCATTTTCCGTGAGAAGAGGGACAGAGGGGGTGCAGGCCCATCAGCTTCTTCCTCCAGGCAAGGCAGCTGCCAGCAAGCTGGACAGGGAATCGTATCCCAAAACAAAAAATCCTGCCCAGAGGGCCATCTGAATCCCCGAAACGGCGAAAAGCAAAAAGACGAGAAGGGAACGGGATGGAATTCTCTCCCTCAGAAAGATATAAAGAGGCCCTGCTCCAGCCCAGAGACTGATTCCCATGATGAATCCCGCCTCCAGAGCCCACCCCAGGGACCTTGAACGCCCCGCTGCCCTGTTCACCAGCCGTCTCCATCCATTGGAAAGGGTGAAGTCCACCTGGACTTTCTGGCTGCAAACGATCACTCCCCAGGAAAGAAGCAGATTCCCCATCCAGAGAAGAAAAAAAATGTGAAGGTGGCTCACATGGTGATATTTCAAGATGGCCACCAGGGAAGCGGTGAGAGCGACCAAAATCCAGTCCAGCTGACGGTAAAGAAGGGCTGCAACCGCCAGTATTCCCGTTTGGCGAACAAGAACGGACCGGTCTTCTATGCCCATGAAAGTGCGGACTATGCCTGAAAGCCTGGAAATCACCCCTCCCCCTTCAACGCACTGCGCCCAAGTCAAGGATCGCGCTCACACTCTGTCTGAAGTTTGACACAAACCTTCCACTCAGGGGCTCTGAGTCGACAGAACTTTGACACCTTGTTCAGCTGCCCTTCCTCTGTATGAAAAGTTTTCAAAGACCCACTTCAAAGAGGCCTTTTTGAGATGAAACCCCGAGGTGCCGAGGCCCATGACCATTGTCACTCTCACTGAAGGACCCCTTTTCACGGGCAGAGGACGGTTCCCCGAAAGAGATGGAAAAACCGTCGTTTTCCTTGCTTGCGGACACCACCTTTTCAGTCTCCTCAGGGTAATACTTCCAATAGGGATCGTTTTCGTTGGCAAAAGGACACAAGGGAACGATCAAAGGCTTGACACCCAGAAGGGACTCCAATTGAAGGATCGCCGGAAGGACGACCTCCCGGGTGAACGCCTCTTCTTCATATTGCAGGATAAAGTTTTCAAAAAGGATCCCGTGACAGATGAAAAAGGAGAGGTAGCGCGCGTAGAAGGTGGAAGCCGTTTTCCCATTTGCAAGGACCCACGAGGACATGTCCACGACGCTTTTTTCTGCTCCGGGAAGGATGTGGCTGAGGATTCTGTGATGGAAAAGAGGGAGGGACTCACCTTTTCGTGTCTGGATTTGAGAAAGCTTTTTTCCATGGGCCCCGTTGAAATCGATGACCCTGCAGGCGCTCAGCTTTTGCCCCCCTTTTCTTCCCCGTCCTCCATAAAAGAACAATTTGCCAAGAAAGTATTTTTCCTGGTTCTTTGGAGTGAACCGGTCTTCGGTGTATTCCAGAACCAGGGGTGGAAGAGCGGCGGATTCAGCCAGATCAAAAAAATGGATGAGTTCCATGTTGGGACTGGCAATGTTCCTGGCGAGAACAGCCTTTGGAATATCCCGGAAAAAATCCGGCCACCCCTTCTGAAACATGGCGTCAATGCGCTCTTTGAGTTTTCGGTCATTCCACCTTTTCCACACTTCTCTCCTGGCGGCTTCCAGGGGCGTGTAAATGAAACGCATTTCATCACTCATCGTATTTTCATGCCAGTGAGGAGTTTCGTGAGCCACACAGATGGACCGCATGGGATCCCTTTCCCGGGAATTTTTCATTCCTTAAAGCCGGCCCTTTTCTCCCGTGAACCATTTCATGAGAGATCAGGACCCTGAAAGCCTTGCGGAGGCATTGAGCGCAATGCGAACACTGTCCACTTTGAACATGAGAATCGAGGGAAGGAAAAAACCGGAAGACTCGACAGATCTCTTTTCTAAAAAAATGCCAAGTCTTCCGCTCTGGAAAGTAAAAAGAAAAGCAGATTTGTCGCAGCTTCAGAATGAGTAGGTGGCTTTGAGTCTCCAGGTTCTTCCATCCTGCTGAATAATGTTCTGGTGATGCTCCTGAGACGCGGGATAGCCATAATTTTTATCAAAAATATTGTAGACGCTCGCTGAAATCTCCAGTCTTTTACTGAAAAGATTTCGGGAAAAAAGGGTGGCATCAACCACGAAATAATCATCTGCATCCCTGCCCTGAAGGGTGAGACGACTGTCCATGTACCGGAGATTGATCGACCCGAAAAGACTGTCCTCATAAAGAGGAGCGCTGAGTCCCGCCTTCACCATGTGCCGGGGGGAATTGGTCAGCCTCCTGCCTGTCCGGCCATCTTCCGCAACCTGCAAGGTGTAACTCAGGTAGCTCTCCAGCCCATGGGGAAGCTTGCCCTCCAGTTCAACTTCCACTCCTGTGGCATTGGCCTTGTCCACATTTCTGAAAAGAAGATCTTCTTTTAGAGTGATGATATCTCTGATGTTGTAGTGAAAAAGGGAGGTTCTCAGGCGAAACGCTTCCCTGACGGACTGTTCCCACACGAACTCGTAGGTGTCGATGGTTTCGGGCTCAAGATCTCCATGAGGACTTTCCAGGTAGTAGAGCTCATAGGCATTGGGAGAGCGAAAGGCGCGGCCATAGAGAAACTTCAGGGTTGTTTCCGGAACGGGGTTGTAGATGAGGGCAATTCTCGGATTGACCCGTCCCCCGAAAAGATCGTGGTGGTCGAATCGCAGGCCGGCATTGAGAATGAGGTTGTCAAAAATCTGAAATTCATCCTGAACATAAAGGGCCCAGCTGTGAGAATCTTTTTTGCTCTCAAAGACCGTGTCGCCCGTGCCCCTTATTTTTGCCGACTGGTCCTGGGCGAAGTTACTTCGAAATTCGGCTCCCAGAATGACCCGGTGACTGTCAAAAAACCGCCTGCTCACCTGAGCTTCCCCTCCGAACCATTGAGCCCGGGCCAGATCCTGCACGACCACCCGCTGAAGGGGATCCTTTTCCGACAGGGACAGAAGATAAGGATAAAATCCTTCATACTTGTAATAGTCATAGTAGAGCCGCGCCAGAAGACTCCACCCATTGTCGAAGACACGGTCGTATTTGAGGTTCAGGTAGGCACGCACATCGTCGGCCCACGAGTCGGGGTCGTTGAAGATCCTTACCGCAGGGGCGGTGGGAATCCCCTTTTCCCTGGAGTGAAAAGCAGATTGCAGCGTGAAGTCCTTGTAGGAAATATTCGTGAACAGGTTGTAGAAATCATCCCCGTCGAGCCCGCGGGCCACTCCATCCCCGAGTCCGGGACGATCAAACTCCTCAAAATACAGGTCCCTTCCATCACTTGAAAACCCCGACCCGGAAACCAGGACCTCCAAGCCATTTTGGAAGCGATTTCCGTAAGTGATGCGCCCCTTGTAGGTGTCGTGACTGGCCGCCTCGCCGGACACTTCCGTACCCCTCAGAGCACGCCCTTTTTTGGTGATCACATTGATGACTCCAAAAAAAGCATTGCTGCCGTATATGGAAGAACTGGGACCACGAATGATTTCCACACGATCAATGAGGTCGATTTCCACGGGGAATTCTGTTCCCAGGAGAGCCTGATCGAAGATGGCATCGTTGATGCGGTGACCGTCGACCAAAAGAAGAATGCGTGTGTTGAGGTCGCCCGGCCTGGAAAACCCACGGGCACCCACATACTGATACACTCGGTCGTAGGTGATGAAAAAGCCGCTCTGGTTCTTGAGAATGTCGCCGAGGGTGCGGTAGCCGTACTTTTTAATCTCCCCGCTGGTGACGATACTCACTGAGGAAGGGGCTTCACTCAACTTCTGCTCATACTTTGATGCCCCAAAAACGGAGGGAATGTCCTGAAAAAGGAGCATCTCATCCCCTTTGCCGTGCAAATGAAAGGCATCCGGATCCGCGTGTGATTCAGAAAAGAAAAGGCAGGTGAAGAGGAAGGGAAAAACCCAGAAAAAAAGAAGACAGTTTCTTTTCCAAACGTATGACTGCGCGTTGTTTGCCCTGGCCATCAAATTCCTCATCCCCCGCATGGTGTCGCTCTGAATCGTTTTCAACCCAAATGCTCGAGTGGTCCCAAGATCCCGGAAAGCCTCCTTCCGCCAAACGGCATTTCCCTTTTACGCCTCCACGAGGAGCCTTCCGGTTTTCATGCAATTTGTTTGGATTCGCCGGACAGCAGGGAATGATTTTCAGGTGCATTTCGGCTTTACTTATGAACCCAAAAAACAGTATGGAGCTTTCATGATCTGGAAGCCATGGCCTCGTGTGCCTCCTGCGATCCGGAATCAACTCATCATGCAATAAAAATGCCCAAGAATTGTCTCGCAAAAAGCCCAAGGAAAAAATTCCCAAGGAGAATCAAGGCCAAACATCTACGAAAGCATGGAATAACATTTGCATACCCGATCTTGCGTCAAAAAGCTGCCTTGACTACCCCAAGAGGGCACAAAACCGATCCGCTCTATGGCAGGAAGGTGCGGCGCCTGTGGGCAGAGGACTGGCTCAACCCAAAAAATCAGCCGGAAACTTGAAAAGGATTCCAGACTCCTACCAAATGAAGATTTCATTAAAGTGGAACCTTCTATATTTATGGCTCGTGGTCGGCCTTTTGGTCCCTTTGGAGGCGCCCCCTCTGTGCGCACAGCCTCCGCCAAAAGTGCTGGCCATTGTGAGCCACAATGCCCTCCCCTATGAAGAGGCACTGGAAGGGTTTGAGCAGCACCTGGCGCACTCTCCCTTGCGGCCCGAGGTGGAGATCGCCCG
>PXBG01000105.1 GCA_003566995.1 Syntrophobacteraceae bacterium | reverse complement strand
GGCACACTCCTACATCACGAGCTTTCCCAGCGAGCTCGATTCCTTTTACGCCTTCGAGCGGGCTTTTCCCCAGTCGACGGTGCTGCTCATAGACACCTATGACACCGTGCACGGCGCGGAAAAGGCCCTGGAGGTGGCACGAAAAATGAGGGAAGAAGGGCTCGAGCTTCGGGGCGTCCGCCTGGACAGCGGGGACCTGGTCCAGCTGAGCCGGAAGGTGCGGGAAATTTTCCGTGAGGGGGGCTTTCCCCAGGTGAAGATCCTTGTGAGCGGCAGCCTCGACGAGTACACCATCGAAGAACTGCTGGACGACGGGGCGGAAGTGGATGTCTTTGCCGTGGGAACGCGCATGGGGGTGAGCGCCGACGCTCCCTATTTCGACATCGCCTACAAGCTGGTGGAATACGACGGCCGACCCGTGCTCAAGTTGAGCAGCGGCAAGAAAACATGGGTGGGGCGCAAGCAGGTCTACAGGCACTGGGATGAACAAGGGCGCATGAAAGGAGACACGGTGGCCCTCCTGGAGGAAGAAGTGGCCGGGGGGGAACCCCTTCTGGAAACGGTCATGGAAGACGGAAAACCTTTGCGCGAACCCGAATCCCTGAACACCATCCGGGAACGGTTTCAGGAAGAGTGGGCCCGTTTGCCCCGGGAGCTGCGTCAAACCAGGTCCCGGTCTTCCTATCCCGTCACCATCAGTTCCTCTCTCATGCAATTGGAGGAGAGAACCGCTCAGGAGAAAAAAAAGACGGAACTGGACGCGCCAATGTCCTGAAAGGCCCTTTTTTCTCTCTGTATGGTGTGGTGGGGGAGGTCAGGGGAATTTTTTGATCCAGGTCATGACCTGCCTTTCCTGAGGGGTGTGCGGAAGGGAGTAGGGAAAGGATTTGAAAAAGGCAAGGTCCTCCGCGGGGCATGACTGCGCCAGATCGCGGGCCGGCAGGACGCTCCGGGGGCCTGCCCACCAGGCAAAAATCCCCCCGGGGGCGAGCAGGGGGGAGGCCAGGCGTGCCAGATGGTTTTCTTCAAGCTTCACGGCCCTCATGGTGATGAGATCAAATTCCAGCCCTTCACTTCTTCCCTTCCGCGCCCACTCCTCCCAGGAGCTGTGGGCAACACTCAGGCCCTCCAGGGCCAGCCGGCTGCAGAGGACTTTCAGGAAACTCACTTTTTTTCGGTGGGATTCCAGGAGAGTCATGTGCAGGGAGGGGTTTTCGATCTTGAGGGGCACGCCGGGAAAGCCGGCTCCCGTTCCCACGTCCAGGGCCCTTCCTGAAGGGGGGAGCCAGCGGCCGGGCAGAAGGGAATCGAGAACGTGGTGGATCACGATGTCCCGTGCTTCAAGGATTCGGGTGAGATTGGTCCTGAGGTTCCACTGAAGCATGAGTTCCGCATGGATTCCCAGGGCATGGATCTGGGCAGCGGAAAGCTGCAGGCCCACCCGGGAACCGAGGCGCGAAAGTTCTTGTTGGAAGGCGTCTCCGCCCGGGGTCGTCCCCTCCATCATTCATTTTCCGATGCAGAATTGTGAAAAAATGCGGTCCAGCACATCCTCGTCCTCCCCCTTTCCAAGGATCTCGTCCAGTTTTTTGCGAGCCTTTTCCAGCTCCACAATGATGAGCTCCCCGAAGCCCTTCCGGTCCATCAGCCGGGCGGCTCCCTTCAGGGCCTGGTGAGCCTCCTTCAGGCACTGTTTTTGCCTCAGGTTGGGGACGATCATGGATTCGAAGCCTTCCAGGGGAGTTTGCAGGAATTCCCGGGCCAGGCTGTTTCTCAGGCGCTCCAGGTCATGGGGGTGGAACGTGGAAAGGGGCAGGGGAGGGCTCGAGGGATGGTAGCGGTCCATGACCTCCTGCGGGGTGACCCGGGAATGCAGGTCCCTTTTGTTGAGGAGGATGCGGTGCGCCTTGTGGCCGATGGACTGGTGCACCAGGTCGTCCTGCTCGTCGAGGGGGCGGCTCTGGTCCAGGAGCCACAACACCACGTCCGCCTGCTGCAGGCTGGCAAGGGTGCGTTCGATGCCGAGGGATTCAATGGCGTCGGGTCCTCCGCGAATGCCCGCCGTGTCCAGGATGCGCACCTGAACCCCCGAGAGGAGGAAGGAGTCTTCGATGACGTCCCGGGTGGTTCCGGGAAAGGGCGTGACGATGGCCCGGTCCCTGCCCACCAGGGCGTTGAGAAGGGAAGATTTCCCCGCATTGGGTTTTCCCACGAGGGCGAGGGTCAGTCCTTCCCGCAGCACGCGGCCCCTTTCCCCTTCCTGAACCGCTTCCTCCACGGACGCCAGGAGTTCTTCCAGAAGGGCCCGTTGTTGAGGGGCGGCTTCCAGGCTTTCCCCGTGCAGGTCATCGCTGAAGTCGAGGGCCGCTTCCGTTTCCGCTTCCAGCTGCAGCAGGGAATCCTGCCACCGGTGCACCTTTTCCCGCAGGGCCCCTTCCAGGTGGCGGCCGGCCAGTTCCAGGCCTTTTTCACACCGGGATCCGATGATCTCGGCGATGGCTTCCGCCTGAGAAAGGTCGATGCGGCCGTTGAGAAAAGCCCTGCGGGTGAATTCGCCCGGTTCGGCGAGACGGGCGCCCGCGTTCAGGACCAGCTCCAGAATGCGCTGAAGCACCGCATACCCGCTGTGGCAGTTGATTTCCACCATGTCTTCACGGGTGTAGGAGCGCGGGGCGGCCATGTGGCTCACCAGCACTTCATCCACGGTGGCGCGGGTTCGGGGGTCTTTGATCCACCCATAGTGAAGGCGGTGGGAGGGAAGGGGAAAAGAGCCGTATCGGGGGTGGAACAGGGTTTCACAGATGGAGTGGGCCCGAGGGCCGCTGAGGCGGACGATGCCAATGCCCCCCTCGCCGGGAGGGGTGGCAATGGCGCCAATGGTGTCTTGACTGAAAGAAATGTCCATCGTGCAAAAGGGGTTCAGGGGGAGGAAAAGCTCTCCTCTCACTCGGTGTTCCTGTTCGGGGCCTTTTTGCTCCTTCGCACGGGATAGATGACCACCCGGCGGAGGTTTCCTTCGCCTTTGCTCTTGGTGCGGACTTCCTGGTCCTCCTGCAGGGCCAGATGAATGATGCGGCGATCCTGGGAGTTCATGGGGCCCGTGGTGAGGGGGCGGTGCGATTTTCTCACCTTTTCGCTCAGTTGCTGAGCCAGCTCCGTGAGGCTTTCCTGCCGCTTGATGCGGTAGTTTTCCGTGTCCACGATGACGGGAACGGTTTCGCCCACTTCCTTGCTGAGAATTTTGGAAACCAGGAACTGAAGGGCGTTGAGTGTTTTTCCGCGTTTTCCTATGAGCAGGCCCGATCCGTTGCTGATGATGTTGAGCACCACGTGCTGGTTTTCAATCTCGTACTCCACAACGCTTGGCAGGTTGATGTGCCTGAGTATCTCCGAAAGAATTTCTTTGGCTTGCTGAGCGGCTGCTTCCACGGGCAGGACTTTGGAGGTCACGCGGATCTTGGCTTTTTTGGCTCCAACAATTCCAAAGATGCCGGAAGAGCCTTTGGACAGGATTTCGATTTCGAGCTGCTCCCGGGGCAGCTGAAGCTGCTTGCATGCGGCGGCGACGGCATCTTCCACAGATTTGTCTTCGATTTCAATTGTTGACATGCTCTCCTCCGTTGATTCTCCATATGGGGCCAGTGACCAGTGGCCACCGCGAGGAGGTCGCGATCACGCCTTTCGGGTGTTGATGTAGTATTGCTGCGCGATGGACAGAACATTGTTGATGAGCCAGTATAACACAAGACCCGACGGAAAGTTCACAAAGAATATGGTGAAGACGATGGGCATGGCCATCATGAGTTTTTCCTGCATGGGATCGCCGGTCATGGGGGTCATCTTTTGCTGCAGGAACATGGAAAGGCCCATGAGAATGGTGAGCACCGGGATGCCTCCCAGGTAGGGGATGGCGATGCCGATGTCGAGCCGGTCGGGGGCCGTCAGGTCGTTGATCCACCAGAGAAAGGGTTCGTGCCTCAGCTCCACGGCAGCGGAAAGCATGCGGTAGAGGGCGAAAAACACAGGGATCTGGAGGAGCATGGGAAGGCACCCGCCCAGAGGGTTCACCTTGTGAGTCCGGTAGACATTCATGAGCTCCTGGTTCATTTTTTCCCGGTCGTTCTTGTATTTCTCCCTCAGAGCCGTGATCTTGGGCTGGACCTTCTTCATGTTCTGCATGGACATGAAGCTTTTGTGCGTGAGGGGAGCGAAGATGATCTTGATCAGAACCGTGAGCAGAATGATGGCCACGCCGTAATTGTGCACATAGCTGTTGAACCAGTTGAGCAGTCTCAGGAGAGGTTTTGCCAGAAAGCTGAACCAGCCGTAATCCACCGCGTTGGCAAGGTTGTGGCCGGCGGCCTCCAGCAGGTTGATTTCCTTGGGGCCGATGTAGAGCCGCATCTGAAAATTCAGGCTCTCGCCGGGGGCGATACTGAAGTGGTCCGTGAGGTAGGCCACCTGCATGAGGCCGCGCTCCGGGTCCAGGACGCGGGGAACCACCTGGAAGTTGTCCCTTTCCATGGGGATGATGGCCTGAATGAAGTAGTTGTTGGCGTAGGCGACCCAGTCGAGAGGAGGTTCGATGAGCACGCCGCCCTGCTGGATGTCGCCCGTGTCAAAGCTGGTGGTGTCCCCCCCCTGGTGGACGTGCAACCGGGAAACGTTTTCTGCGATCCAGCGGCTGGTCTCCTGGTAAGGCTGGAAGTAAAAGCTGATTCCCATCTGATCCTCGAGGGGGCTTTCCGACAGGTTTTCAAGGAGGATTTCCATATCCATCATGTAGGAATCGGGGTTGAGGGACATCACTCTGGTCAGCCTCATCTCGCCGGGAATTTCCGTGTGAAAGGACAGGTCGGTGGGGGGGTCCCCTGGAGAGAGTTCCAGTTTGGAAGGGGCATCGCTGTCAAAGGGTCTGACGGAAGTCTGCCACTCCGTGTGACGAAGGAAGTCCACGGCCAGGGGAAGGAAGCCCGATTCTTTCGCCGCCACCAGCTCCATGGGGGGAGACTCCGGTTCCACGGACTGGCGGAAGCCCTTCAGCTGAAAGGAGCCCATGCGCGCTCCCGGCGAGAGAATCTTCAAGGTGTAGCGCTCGTCTTCCACCGTCCAGCTCTCATATTGCTCATCGATTCTTTCAATGAGATCCTCGGGAAGCACTCCCGTGGAAATCCTCGGCGCGGGCGCCTCCGGCCCCGGATCCACGAAAGGGCTTGGGGCAGGCGGGGTCGCGGGGTCCGCAGGGCGCTCCTCCCGCTGCGGTTCCTGGTGATCGGGGGTGACCCAGAGGCCTCCATAAAAATATTGCCAGAGGAAAAGCACCGCCATGGACAGAACGAGTGCCAGCAGACTTCTTTTTTCCATAAAGCGCGACTCCACAACGTTTCACACAGGTGCGCGAAAAGATCCCTGTGAGGTGTTTTCAGTGAGAAAAGGGGGTGACTCGGGCCAGTTTCATGGAGCATTTCACCCTTCAGTTTTCAGCGGGAGATTCATGAGGTTCGAGATTTGCTCCTTCAACGGGATCGTACCCGCCAGGATGAAAAGGGTGGCAGCGTGCCAGCCGCCTGAGACCCAGATAAAGGCCTCGCGCAGGTCCGTGGCACTGGATGGCTTCATAAGTGTATTGGGAACAGGTGGGGACAAAGCGGCAGCTGGGGCCTTTAAGGGGTGAGATGAAACACTGGTAAAACTTCAGTAGGGCAAGACAGAAAAAGCGGATCATGCACTCGGGCCATCCTGTTTTGTAAGCGCTGCCAATAGCTCCTTCCCCGTATCCTGGCACGAAAGTTTTTCTGCCCCGGGTCGAGCAACCACCACAATGTCTTTGCCGGGAAGGGGAATCAGGTGCCTGTTCAATCGAAAGCTCTCACGCAGGCACCTCTTGATTCGGTTCCTCTGGGCGGCATTCCAGAATTTTTTCTGCACCACGAGCCCCAGCCGATGATGCGCCAGTCCGTTGATCCTGTAGTTGACGGTGAAGTGGGTTGTCCGCCTTCGCCGCCCCTCCGCCTTGACCCGGGCGAACTCACCGGGTTTTCTGAGCCGATGGGTTTTGGGAAATGGAAAGGATCGCTGACGCTCGTGAGGGGAGGCAGTCCCGCCCATCATGGAACCCGCTGTCTTTTCGTGTCATGTTCCAAAAGAATGCCTCAGGCGGACAACCGCTTTCTCCCCCGGGCACGCCGCCGTTGGATCACGCGCCGCCCTGCTTTGGTGGACATGCGCACGAGAAATCCATGCGCTCTTTTTCTCTTCAGATTGCTGGGCTGAAAGGTTCTCTTGCTCATGGGATTTTCCCCTGGTTTCCATATTAAGTTCAATCAATAGTTGATGCCGGCACGGGGCCGTTGGCAGCATCCCCGGGCGACAGTGGGGAATGGAAGATGCTTCGATCACCCATTCCAGCCTGAGAAAATCATTTCACGGATGCAAAAACGAACACATAATCGAAAAGTTTTTTGTTTGTCAAGTGGCAATAAGGTTTCAGGGGAGGTGAAGCCTCGCCGGGTGAACCTTTTTCCCGGGGAAGATTCTTTTTGGAGCCTCCGTTTCATAGTCATTGAAGATCCCCAAGGGCCGTGCTATGAAATGATTCTTTTCGGGCTTGCAGTGGTCTTCACCCCCTGCGGCAAAGGGGCCATGGGTTTCCGGGGTCCATGTGCCTGCCCAGAAGAGGAAGAAAGGTCTGTGTGAATGGGCACCGGGTGAGGCGAGGGAAAGACGCGCACATTCCTCAATTTTTTGTTGGTCTTTTGCTTCCGGCCCCTGTTTCATGAAGTGAAAAGAGGTTTCACAGGTTCTGAAGAGGAGAGAGCGTCGAGATGTTCATCGATCGAATATTGGGTTGGTTTTCCAGTGATCTTGCCATCGACCTGGGGACAGCGAACACACTGGTCTATGTGCGGGGCAAGGGCATCGTCCTTTGCGAGCCTTCCGTGGTGGCTGTTCGCCAGGATCACCGCGGTTCCAACCGGGTGGTGTCTGTGGGGACGGACGCCAAAATGATGCTGGGAAAGACGCCGGGCAACATTGTGGCCATTCGGCCCATGAAGGATGGAGTCATTGCCGATTTTGAAGTGGCGGAAGCCATGCTCCGCTACTTCATTCGCAAAGTGCACAACCGCAGGGGTCTGGTGAGGCCGCGCATCATCGTGTGCATTCCCTCGGGAGTCACCCAGGTGGAAAAGAGGGCCGTGCGTGAATCGGCAGAGTCGGCGGGCGCCAGGGAAGTCTACCTCATCGAGGAACCCATGGCTGCGGCCATAGGGGCGGGCCTTCCCATAACGGAACCCGTGTGCAACATGGTGGTGGACATCGGCGGGGGGACCACGGAAGTGGCCGTCATTTCTCTGGCGGGAATCGTCTACAGCCGCTCTGTTCGTGTGGGTGGGGACAAAATGGACCTGTCCATACTCCAGCACATCAAGCGCAAGTACAACCTTCTCATCGGTGAAAGAACCTCGGAGCAGATCAAGATCACCATCGGGAACGCTCACCCCACGGAGGAGGTGCAGACCATGGCCATCAAAGGGCGCGACCTGGTGAGCGGGATTCCCAAAACCGTGGAGATCAATTCGGAGGAAGTGCGCGAGTCCATACAGGAGCAGTTGGACACCATCGTGGAAACCATCAAGATCGCCCTGGAAACGACCCCGCCTGAACTGTCGGCAGACATCGTGGACCGAGGCATCGTTCTCACGGGTGGCGGAGCCCTGCTCAAGGGCCTGGATCACCTGTTGCGGCTGGAAACGGCCCTTCCCATCACCATCACGGAAGATCCCCTCTCCACGGTGGTTCTCGGGTCGGGCAAGGCCCTGGAAGACATCGAAGTCCTCAAAGACGTTCTCTCGTGAACCATGCGGCTGTCATCCTTGTGCGGAGTCTTTGCCCGCTGCGGATGCGCGGAACAATGAGTTTTCACATTCCCCGGGACGCCACGCCTTCGGGCACAGGGAAACAGGGTCCGGCCAAATGCCGGATTCCGGGCTTTCGTGCAGTGGCGAAAGGGATAATCCTCAGTTAGGGTCACAGAGTCATGATGGAATGGTTGCGCCGTTTTCGTGGCGCAGTTTTAATCCTGGTCTTCCTGGGTCTTTTTTTCTATATCTTTTTTCTCAATTTTCGTCCGGCCCAGCGCATGGATGTCTTGCAGCGCTTTGTGGTGGAGGTTTTCATGGTGCCCGTTCAGCTGCTGGGAAATGCCACCGGTGCAGTGGAAGACACCATCCAAAAGTATGTGTGGCTCAGGCAGGTGCAGGAGGAAAACGAGGTGCTGCGCCAGCGGGTGCAGGGACTGGAGCAGCGGCTGGCCGATTATCGGGAGGCTTACCTGGAAAACCTGAGGCTGAGGCGCCTGCTGGATTTCAAGAGCACCATTCATGCGGAAACCATTGCGGCCCAGGTGGTGCTCCACGATCCCACGGGGTGGTTTCAGACGCTCATGGTGGACAAGGGTTTTCTGGATCAGGTGGAGCCCGACATGCCCGTTGTCAACGACGAGGGGGTCGTGGGCCGCATCCTGGACGTGTCCGATCGCTACTCGCGCATTCTGCTCATCACCGATCCCGGCAGCGCGGTGGACGCTGTCGTGCAGAGAAACCGGGTGAGGGGTGTTCTCAGCGGCAAGGATTCAAGCAGTTGCTTTCTGCGCTATGTGCGTGGTAATCAGGATGTCCAGGTGGGTGACCTCATCGTCACCTCGGGAAAGGACGGAATTTTTCCCAAGGGACTTCGGCTGGGGGTGGTTCAGGGGGTGGTGAAAGATCCCGTGGATCTCTTTCAGCGCATAGAGGTGAAGCCCCTGGTGAGACTCACCGCCCTGGAAGAGGTGCTCATCATCAGAAGAGACAGCAGGATGCCCGAGGAAATCATGGCGCGGTGATGGACGCCTTTTTTCCGGGTTAACGGGACTTTGACGCGTGGCTCAGGTGTCTTACGGAAAGCCCAGCAGCAATCATCACTTTCTGAGAGTGTTCGCCTACACCTTCATTCTCCTCATGGTCCAGGTGCACTGGGTGTCCCGCTTGCCCGCCCAGGCGCTCAGGATTGATCTCTTGGTTCCCCTCATGTTTGCGGTGTCCTTGTTGTGGCCTCCTTTGGCCGGGCTTTTCTGGGCTTTTTTCTGGGGATTTGTCCTCGATGTTCTTTCGGGTAAGTTTTGGGGGTTTCACGTGGGCACCTACGTGATCACCTGCTGCCTGGTGACGGTCACCATGGACCGCCTTGAGATGGCGAATCCTTTTTTTCATTTGCTGTTCATCGGGCTCATCTCCCTGGGCCAGTCCCTGGTTCTCGGTTTTTTTCTGTGGTTTGAAGGGGGCGAGACCGTTCTTCTTCAGGAGATCTGGTGGAGCCTTCTCGGGCGATCCGCTGTCATGACTCTGTCCGCCATATTCATCGTCCATCCCTTGTGGAAGTTGTCTGCACGGGGAACATGACATTCAGTCTGGCTTCTCAGTTCCTGGTCATTTTCGGGGATTTTGGTCACCTGCGGGAGTGGCGCCCATTCTCCGGGGAGAGGTGGTTCCTTCATCATGGCAGAAAAAAGAAAAAGAAAGAGCACCCTGCAGATTCTCAAGTTTTCCGATAACGAAAGCAGCCTCTTTGGCCGTCAATACCTGCTTCTCACGGCCGTGCTCGTTCTGGTTCTTCTCGTTTACGTGCTGCGCCTGTGGCACCTTCAGATCCTGGAGGGACCCAGGTACCGGTACCAGTCGGAAAACAACCGGATTCGGCTGGAGGACATTCCCGCTCCCCGAGGGATCATTTTCGACCGCAACGGAATACCCCTGGTGGAAAATCGCCCCGCCTATCACCTGGAACTCATCCGGGAGGATGTGGCGGATCTGGAGGAAACGGTGCAAAGGCTGGCCCGGCTTTGTGAGCGGGACCCTCAGGAGTTTCTCGACATCCTGGAATCCAACCGGCATCGTCCGCGGTTCAAGCCCGTGCGGCTTCTCGCCGATTTGGACCGGGACATCCTGGCCAGAGTGGAAGCTCACCGGGTGCGTCTGCCCGGGGTTGTGCTCCAGTTGGAGCCCAAACGGGAATACCGCTGGAACGGGGTCGCGGCTCACCTCATCGGATACCTCAGTGAAATCACCGAGCAGGAATTGAGCAGCCCCCAATTCGAGGGTTATCATCCCGGTGAGGACATCGGCCGGTATGGAGTCGAGAGGGCCTACCAGAGGTATCTTCATGGAAGGCGCGGGGGCAGGCAGGTGGAAGTGGACGCACTGGGAAGGCGAATGCGCCTTTTGGAGGAAGTGCTTCCCATTCCCGGGCGCAACATCTGGCTCACCATCGACATCGAACTGCAGAAAGCGGCCGAAGAGGCCCTCAAGGGTGAAACGGGATCCATCGTGGCCATGGATCCCCGGGATGGAGCCATCCTGGCCCTTGCCAGCAGTCCCACCTTTGATCAGGAAAATTTCATCCGGGGGTTCACGCGGGAAGAATGGCGCTCCTTGAGCAATGACCCCGGTCGTCCCCTGCTCAACCGGGCCATAGGGGCAGCCTATCCCCCCGGCTCCGTTTACAAGCCCTTTCTGCTGCTTGCGGGCTTGAACGAAGGGGTGATTTCTCTGGACACCAAGTTCAATTGTCCCGGCTTTTATTTCTTTGCCAACAGAAGGTACCGGTGCTGGCGGGACCAGGGCCATGGAAACCTGGATGCGGAATCGTCCCTCGTGCAGTCCTGCAACGTTTTTTATTATCAGACGGGCATGCGCCTTGGAGTGGACCGGATCGCTCACTACTCCAAGTTGTTCGGAATGGGAACCGCCACGGGCATCTCCCTTCATGGGGAGCACCCGGGGCTCATTCCCACGGCGGATTGGAAACGAAGGGCCACGGGCGTGCCCTGGCAGAGGGGGGAAACGCTTTCCGTTTCCATCGGTCAGGGTTTCAACCTCACCACTCCCCTTCAGATGGCCCTGTCTTACTCGGCATTGGCCAATGGGGGCAAGGTCTGGCAGCCTTACGTGGTTCGCCGCATCGAAGGAGGGGGCACGGGTGGCGCCGATGAAATGCGCGGCAACCTGAAGCGCAAGGTGCACATGGATCCCAGGCACCTGGACATGGTCCGTTCGGGCCTGAAGGGCGTCGTTCATGAAGATCGGGGGACGGCGCACAGAGCGGTGAAGGACAAGTCGCTCAGTATTGCGGGAAAAACGGGCACGGCCCTGGTGGTGAGGCTTCCCGACAATGTGAACCGGAAACTTCACGCCCGCGAGGCCAAAAGGAGGGAGCGGGATCATGCCTGGTTTGTGGGGTATGCCCCGGCGGATGATCCTCAGATCACCGTTGTGGCCATGGTGGAGCATGGAGGGCATGGATCTTCCGCTGCCGCCCCTCGGGTGGAGCAGGTGATGGCCGCTCACTTCAAGGGGGTTTCCCGGGAGGAGGATTCCTGAGGCTGCCCTCACGGGGGAATGTTTCCGCGCCCCTGCGGTGAAGAAATCCCGGGTCTTCCGGCCTGGGCCTGTTTTGTCCGGAGTGGGGGGCCACGGAGAACAGGGGGCTTCGGCGTGCAGCCATGGGCCGGCTTTCAGAGGAATAAGGCGGGGCAGGGTATGATAGACAGACGTCTTGTGGAAAATTTTGACTGGGGATTGTTCTGGGTTTTGATGGGGATCATCGGTGTGGGACTGGTGAGTGTCTACAGCGCACTGTACCTTCAGATTCAGGAGAACCCCACGGGGAACCTTTTCGTCAGGCAGCTGGTGTGGCTGTCCGCGGGTTTTGCCGTTCTTTTTGGCACACTCCTGTTTGATTATCATCGTTTGAAGTCCATCAGCCTGTGGAGCTATCTGCTGCTCATCTTTCTGCTGGTGCTGGTGCTCCTGGTGGGAAAGGAGGTGAACGGGGCCAGGAGGTGGCTCCAGTTCGGAGGCTTTCAGTTCCAGCCCTCCGAGTTCATGAAAGTTGTGATCGTCATGAAGCTGGCCGCCTATTTCGGTTCACAGGACATGCCCGCCTACCCCGATCTGAAAAAGCTCCTTCCCGCCCTGGGCATTCTGTTCATTCCCGTGGTGCTCATTCTGGCGGGTCCCGATCTGGGAACCGCCATGGTCGTTCTCGCGGTGGGCCTGACCGTCATCGTTTTCATGGGGGTGCGGTGGCGCTACATTCTGACGGCTGCCCTGGCCATCATCCCCACGCTCTATCCCCTGTGGGAATATGTTCTGAGGCCTTATCAGAAAAGCCGCATCATGATTCTCTTCAGTCCCGAACTGGACCCCCTGGGGGCCGGGTATCACATTCGCCAGTCCAAGATTGCCATCGGTTCGGGCATGGCATGGGGGAAGGGCTTTCTCAATGGAACCCAGAACAATTTGCGCTTCCTTCCCGAAAAGCACACGGACTTCATCTTTTCTGTGTGGGCTGAAGAGTGGGGATTTGTGGGGTGTGTCTTTCTTCTCCTCCTTTTCGGCTTCCTGGTGTTTCTGGGACTGAGGGTCGCCCGGCGCTCCCGGGACCGTTTCGGCGCCCTTCTGGTGGTGGGCATGACATGCCTCATCTTCTGGCAGGCGCTCATCAACATCGGCATGGTGCTCGGTCTTCTTCCCGTGGTGGGCATCACACTGCCTTTTGTGAGCTATGGAGGATCCTCCGTCATCACTCTCTGTTTTGCCATTGGAATCATACAGAATGTGAGCATGCGGCGGTACACCTTTCACACTCAGTGAGTCGCCCGGTGAGGCGGGAGAATGCAGGCGCTGAGAGGGTTCGGCCAATTGTGATTTTTATTACTTTATGCTTGTCAATCCCACTGTCTTGTGCTAACAGCTTCGCCTATATTCGGCCTCTGTGCGAAAGCTTCCGGCGAAAATGCGCCAGTGCGCGAAGGATGGCGCAGGTTGTTTGTGCGGTCAGATGCAGGCTGCCTCTGCGGCGGTTTTGTATATTGAATTTCAATGCTTAAACACTAGAAATGTGAGGGAAGGGCAAAATGATCAGCATCAATGTGACTTTTTTAATTCAAATGGTCAATTTTCTGGTTTTCCTCGTTTTGATGAATTTTGTTTTGTACCGCCCTATCCGCAGCATCCTGGCCAAGCGTCGTCAGATCATGGAGGAGCGTCAGGCGGCAATCGACGAGATGAATGCCCAGGTGGATGAGGCGGTTCGGGAGTTTGACCTCAAAATCCAGGATGCGCGCCAGGCAGGCCGCAACAGGGTGCAGGATATGAAGGCTGCCGCTCAGGAGCAGGAAAAGGATCTGCTTCAGGAGGCCGCAGACGAGGCATCCCGAAAGCTCCAGGACATTCGGGCAAAAATTGGCGAAGAAGTGGGCGCCGCTCGGGATCAGCTGAAAGGGCAGGTACAGGCTTTTTCCAAGGAGTTGGCGCAAAGGATATTGGGAAGGAGCATTTAATGCCGAAAACACTGAAAGGGGGCAAGATGAAGAGGAGGTTGACGGAGACCCTTCTTGCCGGAGGGTTTGTGGTGGCCTTCGGTGGTGTGGCTTTCGCAGCCGGAGGAGGAGGGGGCCACGAGAACGACTGGTGGGATCTGTTCTTGCGCACTCTCAATTTTGTTATTCTGGTGGCAATCCTCTATAAGTTGCTCAACAAGCCCATCGCCAACTTTTTCTCCGCCAGGCAGGAAGACATCAAGGGCAAGCTGGAAGAGCTGGAGGCCAAGAAGCTGGAGGCCGAGAAGACTGCTGCCGAGTACAAGGCCAAAATGGCCACTCTCGAGGGGGAGACGGAAAAGATCATCGCCGAGTTGGTCGCCGAGGGGGAAGCGGAGAAGGAAAAGATCATAGAAGCTGCCGGGCGCCAGGCGGAATATTTGCGGCAGCAGGCCCAATTGTCCATTCAGCAGGAGATCAAGCTGGCCAGGGAGAGTTTGCAGCAGGAAGTGGCCGAGATGTCCGTGCAGGCCGCCGAGGAGTTGTTGCGCAAAAACATGCAGCCGGAAGATCAGTCTCGTCTGGTGCAGGAATTCTTGTCCAGGGTTGGCGAATCGGGCCGTTCACAGGGTAAGCCCAGCTGAGAAACGTTTCTCCGCAAGATTCACGGGAAGCACAACATTCCCTGTGACCATAAAGTGTTGGAGGCAAAGTGAAGAATTTAGTGATCGCAAAACGCTATGCGAAGGCATTGTTCAATCTTGCCCTGGAGGGAGGCTGGATCGGGCAGTATGGACGGGAAGTGCAGGATTTCGCACGGCTCCTGAAGGAGAATCCGCAGCTGGCCGATGCCGTTCAGAATCCCCTCTACCCCCAGGCCACCCGCAAGGCGGTTTATGAAGCGGTGGCCGACAAGGTCGGTGTTTCCCCCATAGTCCGCAGCTTTATGAACCTGCTCATTGAAAAGAACCGCGTGCAGAACCTCGGCGAGATCGTTGAGTACTATCAGAAACTGGTGGATGAGAACGCCAACATCGCGCGCGCTCAGCTGAGAGCGGCTTCCCCGCTGGATGAGCAAGCGGTGCAGGCCATTGTGGAAACGCTGGAGAAAATGACGGGAAAGAAAGTCGTCGTCGAGTTCCAGGAAGATCCCGAACTGATCGGAGGGGTTGTGGCTCAGATAGGCGATTTGGTATTGGATGGAAGCGTGAGGCGACAGTTGCTCAACTTTAAAGAATCTTTGAAGAGGGGTGCGTTAGTTTAATGGAAATCAGAGCAGAAGAAATAAGCCAGATCATCAGGGATCAGATCAAGGACTACGAGAAAAAGGTTGAGCTCAGCGAAACGGGACGTGTCCTTTCCGTGGGCGATGGCATCGCCCGCGTTTACGGTGTTGAAAAGTGCATGTCCATGGAGTTGCTCGAGTTCCCTACGGATGTGGGCACCATTTACGGTTTGGCCCTGAACCTTGAAGAGGACAACGTGGGTGTGGCCATCATGGGTGACGACACGCACATCAAGGAGGGTTCAGAGGTTCGGCGGACCGGCCGTATTGCAGAGGTGCCCGTGGGCGACGCCGTTCTGGGCCGCGTGGTGGATTCCGTCGGCAATCCCCTCGATGGCATGGGTCCCATCGAAAGCAAGGACCATCAACGCATCGAAGTCATCGCTCCCGGCGTCATTGCCCGTCAGTCGGTGAATGAGCCCATGTACACGGGGTTGAAGGCGGTGGACGCCATGACTCCTGTGGGGCGCGGCCAGCGCGAGCTGATCATCGGCGACCGACAGATCGGCAAAACGGCCATCGGTGTGGATGCCATCCTCAGTCAGAAGGATTCGGGCATCATATGCATCTATGTGGCCGTCGGCCAGAAAAAATCCACGGTGGCACAGGTGGTGGAAACCCTTCGCCGTCACGGCGCCATGGAATACACCATCGTGGTTTCCGCATGTGCCAGCGATCCCGCGGCCTTGCAGTACATTGCGCCCTTTGCGGGATGTGCCATGGGCGAGTACTACCGTGACAGGGGGCGGCATGCTCTGATCATCTACGACGATCTTTCCAAGCAGGCAGCGGCCTACCGGCAGATTTCCCTTCTTCTGCGCCGTCCGCCCGCCAGAGAGGCCTATCCCGGAGACATCTTCTACAATCACTCCCGGTTGCTGGAACGAGCCGCCAAGCTCAGTGACGAACTGGGCAGCGGGTCCCTCACGGCTTTGCCCATCATTGAAACTCAGGCGGGTGACGTGTCCGCCTTCATTCCCACCAACGTGATTTCCATCACGGACGGGCAGATCTATCTGGAACCCAGCCTTTTCTTCGCGGGTGTCCGTCCTGCCATCAACGTGGGACTCTCTGTATCCCGGGTGGGCGGAGCTGCTCAGACCAAGGCCATGAAGCAGGTGGCCGGGCGTCTGCGTCTGGAGCTGGCCCAGTACAGGGAGCTGGAGGCCTTTGCCAAGTTCGGGAGCGACCTGGACAAGTCCACTCTCGCGCAGTTGAATCGGGGCATGCGTCTCGTGGAGCTGCTCAAGCAGCCCCAGTATCAGCCCATGGCCGGCGAGCGTCAGGTCATGTCCCTTTACTCGGGAACCCGGGGCTTCCTGGATCAGCTTCCCGTGGAACGTGTCCAGGAATACGAAGCGCAGATGCTCACTTTCATCGAGAGAAAATACCCTGAAATCCTCGAGGAGCTCAAAGAAAAGAACAACATCAGCGAGGAGCTGGATGAGAAGATGAAGAAGGCGTTGCTGGAGTTCGCGGAGGTCTTCTAGTTGCGTGGCGTCATTATTTGATCAAGTATTCAGGAAGAGAGAGCGTTTGATATGGCCACATTAAGGGACATAAAACGAAAAATCGACGCCGTCAAAAAGACCTCGCAGATCACCAAAGCCATGAACATGGTTGCAGCCGCGAAGCTTCGTGGTGCGCAGCAAAATATGGAAAAATTTCAACCCTATGCGGAAAAGTTCAAAGAGGTGATCAGGCGGCTTGCTGCAGGGGTGGAAGAGGATGCAGGGTTTGCTTTGCTCACTCCCCCCGAGGAAATCAAGAACATTGAAGTGGTGTTGATCACTGCCGACAGAGGGCTCTGTGGCAGTTTCAACAACAACCTCATCATGATGGCTGAAAGGTTTGCAAGGGCCAAGATGGATGAGGGCCTCAGCGTCACCGTTTCTTGTGCGGGGAAGAAGGGGGGGGACCACTTCAGGCGTCGACAATACAAAGTGGGACAAAGGTTGACAGGGCTGTTGAGCAAGCCCAGCTACGACGATGCCCTGGGTTTGGGGCGGGAGCTCATTGAAAGGTTTGAAACGGGCGAAAGCGATGAAGTCTATTTGATTTACAGCAACTTTGTGAGCATGGTGCGGCAGGTGCCCACACTGGTGAAAATCCTGCCCATCGAACCCATTGCTCTGGAGGAAGAGCAGGGCGAGGGGGAGGAGTATGTGTTTGAGCCTTCTCACGGTGCATTGCTGGAAGATCTTTTGCCCAACCACATCTATGTCCAGTTGCTCGAATACCTGTATCAGACCGCTGTGGGAGAACATGCTTCCCGCATGGCCGCCATGGAAAATGCAACGAGCAACTGCAAGGAGATGGTCCGTTCATTGACTCTCACTTACAATAAAGCTCGTCAGGCCGGAATTACCAAAGAACTCATGGACATCGTCGGTGGCGCCGAAGCCTTGAAGTGATGGAAGGCCACCAGAGCATGCTCTGTAGTCAAGGAGGTTAAAGACCCATGAACATGGGAAAAGTCGTACAGGTGATTGGTAACGTCGTTGACGTGGAATTTGAAGAGGGAAGTCTTCCCCCCCTCATGACAGCGCTGTATGTGAGCAACCCCGGTCTCGGTCCGGAGGAAGACAACCTGGTTTTGGAGGTGGCCCAGCACTTGGGAGACAACGTGGTGAGGACCATCGGCATGGACCTCACGGACGGTCTTGTGCGCGGCATGCAGGTGAAGGACACGGGAAAACCCATCATGATGCCTGTGGGAGAATCGGTTCTCGGGCGCGTCCTCAATGTGGTGGGCCGTACCGTGGATGGCATGGGCGAGGTGGTGACGGACAAATACATGCCCATTCACCGGCCGGCTCCTGATTTCACCGAGCAGGACACATCCGTGAACGTCCTGGAAACGGGCGTCAAGGTCATCGACCTGCTCGTTCCCTTTCCCCGCGGGGGAAAAATGGGCATGTTCGGAGGGGCCGGCGTGGGCAAAACGGTCGTCATGATGGAGATGATTCACAACATCGCCATGCAGCACGGCGGCATTTCCGTTTTTGCCGGTGTGGGCGAAAGAACGCGTGAAGGCAATGACCTCTACCATGAAATGAAGGACTCGGGGGTTCTGCCCCGTGCGGGGCTCGTTTACGGGCAGATGACGGAACCTCCCGGAGCCCGTGCCCGGGTGGCCCTTTCCGCCTTGACCGTGGCGGAATATTTCCGCGATGTGGAAGGTCAGGACGTGCTCCTGTTCGTGGACAACATTTTCCGGTTCACGCAGGCGGGTGCCGAAGTTTCCGCTCTTCTCGGCCGCATGCCCTCGGCGGTGGGTTATCAGCCCACTCTGGGCACGGACCTTGGTTCCCTTCAGGAACGCATCACCTCCACCACCAAGGGATCCATCACCTCCGTTCAGTGTGTGTACGTTCCTGCGGACGACCTCACGGACCCCGCTCCGGCCACCACCTTCGCTCACCTGGACGGAACCGTCGTTCTTTCCCGGCAGATCGCGGAGCTTGGCATTTACCCCGCGGTGGATCCCCTGGATTCCACATCCCGCATTCTGGATCCCAATGTTTTGGGTGAGGAGCATTACGCCACAGCCCGTGAAGTTCAGCAGATCCTTCAGAAATACAAAGACTTGCAGGATATTATCGCCATTCTGGGTATGGATGAGTTGTCCGATGAAGACAAGATTGTCGTTGGACGGGCCCGCAAGATCCAGCGTTTCCTGTCTCAACCATTTCACGTGGCAGAAACATTCACGGGTGTTCCGGGCAAGTATGTGAAAATGGAAGACACCATCAGGGGTTTCAAGGAAATCTGCGACGGAAAGCATGACGAAATTTCCGAGCAGGCTTTTTACATGGTGGGGACGATCGAAGAGGCCCTTGAGAAATCCAATGCCATGTCTTCATAGGTTGAAGGATTGGGGAGCGTATGGCGGATAAAATATTGCTGGAAATTGTGACCCCCGAGAAGAAGCTTCTCAGTGAGGAGGTGGACATCGTGGTGGCCCCCGGCGAGGAGGGCGAGTTCGGTGCCCTGCCCAACCACATTCCTTTCCTGAGCAAGCTCAGAGTGGGGGAGCTCCGATATCGCAAGGGGAACGCCACCATCCATGTGGCCATCATGGGAGGGTATGCAGAAGTTTTGCCCGACCAGGTGACCATTCTCGCCAGTGCCGCAGAAGCAGCGGCCCACATCGATGTGGTGCGTGCCAAAGCGGCTCGGGAGCGTGCCGAAAGGCGTCTCAGGGAGGCCAAGGACCGGTACGAATTCACGGTGGCTGAGGCTGCGCTTCAAAGGGCGCTGGCACGCCTCAGGATCGCGGAAAAAAAATAGAGCGCAACAGGTTCTGTCACTGGCAAAGCCCTTCCTTTCGGAAGGGCTTTTGCATTTGACTCCTGAAGAATGGGACCGCACAATGAAGGCAAAAAGGGCGCATCTGGAAAAAAATGGCTTCCTGCCACAGAGGTGAGTTTCGGAAAGGGTGAAGGGGTGGCAGGTGGGGGTGTTCCTGCGAGGTGGTTTTGGGGCAACCTTCCGCCATGAAAAGAAATGTTTTGGCCCAGTGCTTGCGAGGGTGCTGAGGAAAATTCACCGTTTCCAGAGGAGGTTGGAATGTGCGGCATCGTTGGATACATTGGCTCTCAGGAGGGGCAGAAGGTTCTCATAGATGGCCTCAAGAGACTTGAATACAGAGGGTACGACAGTTCAGGCATTGCCATGATAGGGAAGAGCGGAACCCTGGAGTTGGTGAGGTCACAGGGAAAAATCGCTATTCTGGAGGAGAAGCTTGCAGAGGCCCCCATCAACGGCCAGGTGGGCATAGGGCACACCCGCTGGGCCACTCACGGAAAGCCATCGGATGAGAATGCCCATCCCCACAGGTCAGGGCCTTTTGTGGTGGTTCACAACGGCATCATCGAAAATTATGCGGAAGTGAAGGCTCGGCTGGAAAAGGAGGGGGGGAAGTTCTCATCGGAGACGGACACGGAAGTGATCGTTCGGCTCGTGGATGAGGAACACCAAAGGGGTGCGGGTTTCCTGGAGGCGGCGACCCGGGCTTTGAATCAGCTGCGCGGAAGTTATGCCGTGGTTCTTCTCAACGAGGAGGAACCGGATCAGGTCATCG
>PXBG01000053.1 GCA_003566995.1 Syntrophobacteraceae bacterium | reverse complement strand
CCCCAACGCGGAACATGCTTTCAACGTCAACCCGGAACATGCTTTCAACGTCATTCCCGCGCAGGCGGGAATCCAGCAGTTCCATCAGCATGCCCCCGCCATTCTTATTCGTCACTCCCGTATTATTCGTCATTCCCGCGCAGGCAGGAGTCAAGCTTCTCTTACCCCAAGCCGGAACATGCTTTCAACGTCATTCCCGCGCAGGCGGGAATCCAGCCTTTTCAGCCATCTTCCGGACCTCCCCCTCCGCTCAGGTGACGGGACAGGACCCCACTCAATCCGTTGAATCAGCAGCATACAGTGATATACAGTACAGGCTTCAGGCGTGAGGATTTGCCGGCAGCCACCGGTTGCCTCAGGACCTGCCATTTTTTTTCGCTGAATTGCCTTTACAGGCATGCCACATGCATGTTAAATATAAAAGCAATGCATCGCAGTTGTTTTATTAAAAAAATAAACCACTTATCCAACACCGGGTTCTTATGAAAAAATCCAGGCGCGTGTTTCAGTGGGCATTGCTTGCCGTGGCCCTGGGGCTCACGGTGGTCTTCATCGCGGGGCTTTGGCGTGGAAAGTCACCCCAGGGAGAACGGCCGGCACTGGAAGAATCAGCCGAATCCCAGGCCGAGATGAAGCTCACGGACATGGAATACGTGGAAATACAGGAAGGGCGGCACCTTTGGACCCTGAGGGCCGATGAGGCCGATTATTTTCAGGACCAGCAAAAGACGCTGCTCAAAAGAGTGCGGCTGACGCTTTTTCTGGCCGATGGCCGGGAGGTCTTTCTGGAAAGCGACCAGGGAATGCTCTATGCGGGCACCAAGGACATCGAACTGTGGGATTCCGTGAGCGCCCGCCTTCCCGAAGGCTACCGGCTGGCCACCGACCGGGCGGCCTACCATCACCAGGGCCAGACCATCGCCTCTTCAAGCGGAATACACCTCACGGGTCCCGATGTGGACCTGAAAGGGAAAGAGTGGGAATACCGCATTCAGGAAAACCGGGGAACGGTCGCGGGGGGAGTGAAAGCTTCCATCCTTCCTGTTCACCGTCACAGTCAATGACAATCATCGAGGCAGGAATCCCATGCAAAAGGACAGCAAGGAGAGCGGCTCGCGCAGGAAAACCGGGGCTTTTCGTCCCTGGTTGGCCCTGGCCTTTGCCGCTTTGATGTGGAGCATCCCCTGGAACTCTTCCTGGGCCGCCCATGAAAATCCTTCCACACCCCCGGCAGGTCCTGTCCTGCAAAGCGACTCCCCCGTTCACATTTCTAGCGACCGGATGGATGTGGACCAGGCGGACAGAACCATTCTCTTTCAGGGACACGTGGTGGTGCAGCAGGACAATCTCACCATCACGGGAAGGACTCTCAAGGTTTTCGCCGCGCCCAGCGCCGCGGGGCCCCGGCAGGGCGACGGGGGCATGATGGACCGCATCGACCGCCTGGAAGTGGAGGGCGACGTGAGGATTTCCCAGGAAGACAGGCTGGCCGTGGCCGAGCGGGCCGTGTACTACCACCAGGAGCAGAGAATCGTGCTCATGGGAAACCCCAGTGTCTCCCAGGGGCAGGACAGGATCGAAGGGAAGCTCATCACCCTTTATCTCGATGAAGGCCGAAGCGTCGTGGAGGGAGGGTCCGACGCGCCCGTGAGAGCCGTTTTTCACCCTTCCCGGCAGGAGTGATTTTTTTGACGGAGGAAATGGCCAAGCTGGAGGTGCAGGACCTGGTCAAGAGCTACTCGGGCCGCACCGTCGTGGACCATGTGGACCTGGAAGTTTGCAAGGGGCGAATCGTGGGTTTGCTGGGACCCAACGGCGCGGGAAAGTCCACCACTTTCTACAGCGTGGTGGGCATCATTCAGCCCGATGAAGGCAGAGTGCTCCTCAACGGGGAGGACATCAGCCAGGATCCCATGTACATTAGGGCCCGCAAGGGCATCACCTACCTCTCCCAGGAGCCCTCCATATTCCGCAAACTGACGGTGGAACAAAATCTCATGGCCATCCTGGAGACCCTCAAACTGACGAGAGCCGAGCGCAAGAACCGCCTCAGGGAGCTGCTCGAAGACCTGAACATCACCCACCTGGCGGGCAACATGGGCGACAGGCTCTCGGGCGGTGAACGCCGCCGCGTGGAAATTTGCCGGGCACTGGTCACCTGGCCCCGGTTCATCCTCCTGGACGAACCCTTTGCGGGCATCGACCCCATCGCCGTCCTGGAAATCCAGGGCCTCATCCGCAGCCTCAAGGAACGGGGCATCGGCGTGCTCATTTCAGACCACAACGTGCGCGAGACCCTCAAGGTCTGCGACTGGGCATACATCATGCACCAGGGAAAAATCCTGGAAACGGGAGATCCCATGACCATCGCCGGAAGCGATCTGGCCCGGAAAACGTACCTGGGAGATCAGTTCAGCTTATCGTAGCCCCAGCGGGAATCAAAAACATGGCCGCACTTGAACTCAGACAGCAGTTGAAACTTTCCCAGCAGCTCATCATGACGCCGCAGCTGCAGCAGGCGATCAAGCTCCTCCAGTTGTCCCGGCTCGAACTGCTGGAAACCATCAACCAGGAACTGGAAGAGAACCCCATCCTGGAAGAAGCCCAGGAGGAGATTTCCAAAAGCGAGCTTCGCGAGTCCCTCGATGCCCCGTCGGGGGAAGAGGCTTACGAATCGGTGGAAATCAAGGAAAAAATCCGGGAAGATTTCGACTGGGAGGGGTACCTGGACGAATACAGCTCGGGAAGCCCCGTGCTGATGGAACGGGATCCCAACCAGGAACAGACTTCCTACGACCACCGCCTCACACCTCCGGCCACCCTGGAAGATCACCTGGCGTGGCAGCTGCGCTTTTCGGACCTCACCGAGCGCGAAAAGGAAATCGGCGCGTTCATTGTGGGCAACCTGAACCTTTCGGGCTACCTGGACGCCACCGTGGATGAGATCGCCGGCCTGGCCCGGGCCACGGTGGAGGAAGTGGAAGGGGCCCTCTCCAAGGTGCAGCATCTCGATCCCGTGGGTGTGGCGTCGAGAGATCCGCAGGAATGCCTTCTCATTCAGGCCCGCTGCCTGCAACCGCCGAACGAGCTGGTGGTCCGCATTCTCGAGCATCACCTGCAGGACCTGGAGAACAAAAACTACCAGGTTCTTGTGCGGGCCCTCAAGCGCACCCCCCAGGAAATCAAGGCCGCCATAGACATCATCCTGAGCCTCGACCCCCGGCCCGGCAGTGCCTTCAACGTGGAATCGGTGGAATACGTGAGCCCCGACATCTATATATTGAAGGTGGACCAGGAGTTTGTGGTGGTGCTCAACGAAGACGGCATGCCCAAGCTGCGCGTGAGTTCCTATTACAAGGACGCCCTGAGCCGGGACGGGGCTCTGCCCGCCGACGCCAAGGACTACATCCACAACAAGCTCCGCTCCGCCGCCTGGCTCATCAAAAGCATCCACCAGCGGCAAAGGACCCTTTACAGGGTTTCTCAGAGCATCGTCAAGCTCCAGCAGGACTTTTTCGAAAAGGGGGTTTCCTACCTGAGGCCCATGGTGCTCCGGGATGTGGCCGAGGACGTGGGCATGCACGAATCCACCATCAGCCGTGTCACATCCAACAAGTACATGCACACGCCTCACGGTATTTTTGAGTTGAAATATTTTTTCAACAGCTCCATAAATAGCGTTTTGGGAGAAGCGGTGGCTTCGGAAAGTGTGAAGGAGCGCATCCGCCTTCTCATCAAGGAAGAGTCGCCCAAAAAACCTTACAGCGACCAGGAAATCGTCCAGATTCTTCAGGAGGAAAACATCAACATCGCCCGCCGCACCGTGGCCAAATACCGGGAGATGATGGGCATTCTGCCGTCGAGCAAAAGGAAAAAGGCTTCCTGGGGAACATGATTCCCCCCGGAAAGCCCGCCATGAGGAATCTTCAGGGCACCGTCAAGCACCGCCCGCGAGGGAATGCGGCTCCGCCTCCGCGGGCACGGGAGGGCGGCGAAAGCATTGCTCCCTTCACCCTTCGCGCTGTTCCTCAAAAAATCCAGCAGCTGTCACCCCTCACCCAACCGCCCCATGGAGGATGATTCAAGATGCAGATCAACGTGACGTTCCGTCATATTGAACCCTCTCCCCCCTTGAAAGCGTACGCCGAAGAGAAACTCTCACGCATCAGGAAATACCTCAAGGAACCCATTGAGGCTCACCTGGTGCTCAAAGTGGAAAAATTCCGCCACCGGGCGGAAGCCTCCGTCGACGCCAACGGAACGAGGCTCAACGCCACGGAGGAAACGGAGGACACGTATTCCGCCCTCGACCTGCTCGCAGACAACCTGGAAGCCCAGGCCAAAAAGAACAAGGAAAAATCCTCCAGGAAGAAAGGTTCCGGCAAAAACCTCCTGAACGCGGAAGGAAACTCCCGGCAGAACCCCGAAGAGCCGGAGGAGCCCCTGGTCATTCGCACGGAGCAGGTCTTTGCCAAGCCCATGGACATCGATGAGGCGGTCATGCAGCTGAACATCTCCAACGGAGAGTTCATGGTGTTCACCAACCGCCATTCCAACCGGGTGAATGTGCTCTACAAACGCAAGGACGGGAACCTGGGGCTCATCGAAACCACATCCTGAGCCGGCGCCGCCATGGCTTGCAGCGGTTTCCCGAAGAATTTTCCGGAAATGGAATCGGTTCAATGAAGGAGTGCGTGGGGCCGGGCTTTGAGCCCCATGAAGCAGCAACGGGAATGAGGGCTTCCGGGTCCCGTTCTCCCTGGTTTTCTTAGAGCCCTTCAGGCACGAGGAAATATGAAAATCCTGGATTTACTCGACGAAAATTCCATCATACCCGAGCTCAAGGGCCAAAGCAAAAGGCAGGTCTTGGAAGAACTTGTCGCCACGATCGTCAAAAACAAGCCCCGGCTGGACCGGAACCGGCTGATGGAAGTGCTCCTGGAGCGGGAGCGGTTGGGATCCACGGGCATTGGCGACGGAATCGCCATTCCTCACGGAAAAATGAAAGATCTGGATGAACTGATGCTTTCATTTGGAAGGTCCAGCCAGGGAGTTGACTTTGAGGCCATGGACGGCAAGCCCGTTCATCTTTTTTTCCTGCTGGTGGCCCCGGAGAACTGCGCAGGCATCCACCTGAGGGCGCTGGCCAGGATCGCCAGGCTTCTGAAAAACAGCGTCGTGCGAAAAAAGCTGGCCTCCGCATCGGACAAAGAGAGCATCCTCAAGGTGATCCAGCAGGAAGACGAAGAATTCTGAACGGGGGAAAAGGGCATGACGACGAACAAACCCCATGTGGTGGTGGTGACGGGACTTTCGGGCTCGGGCAAGAGCACCGCCATCAAGGCTTTTGAGGACCTGGACTTCTTCTGCATCGACAACCTTCCCGTTCCCCTGCTGCCCGACTTTTTGTCCCTGGTGGAAAAGGACATGCCCGACATTCAAAAGATTGCCCTGGGCATCGACATCCGCGAACGGAAGTTTCTCAAAGACTACGATTCCATTTTCAAAGCGCTGGAAAAAAAAGGCTACCGCTTCGAAATCATTTTCCTGGAAGCGGCGACGGAGGTTCTGCAGAAAAGGTTCAGCCAGACACGCCGGGTTCATCCCGCGGGCGCCGCCACGGGGGAAGCCCTCCTTCTGGACGCCATCCACAACGAGCGGGAGCAGCTGAAGGCCCTTCGCGGCCGCGCCACGCGGGTCGTGGACACGGGCGCCCTCTCCGTGCACCAGCTCAAGGCCCTCATCACCCGCTCCTACTCGATGCTCGTGGAAAAGGAAATGCTGAGCATCCTGGTGCTCTCCTTCGGATTCAAACACGGCCTGCCCTTCGAGGCGGACATGGTCATGGACGTCCGGTTCCTGCCAAACCCCTACTTCATCGATGAACTCAAGGAGCTGGACGGCTGCAACAGCAAGGTTTCATCCTGGGTGCTTCAACGGGAGAGCACTCAGGAGTTCATCAGGGAGTTCAGCGCCCTGCTTCTGAAACTTCTCCCCAGGTATGTGGCCGAGGGCAAGCGCTACCTCACCCTCGCCCTGGGGTGCACGGGCGGGAAGCACCGGTCCGTGTCCATCGGCAACGAAATCGCCGACCGGCTGGCGGAACAGGGCTATTTCGTGAACGTCTTTCACCGCGACATCCACAACGAGTGAAGACAGGCATGTGCAAATGAGCAAAGAAAAGGGGGTCATCGCCATCATCGCCGTGTCTCACTGCCGGGTGGCGGAAGAGATGGTGCAGGCGGCCGAACTCATCGTGGGCCCCATGGAAGCCTGCAGAGCCATGTCCTTTCACGCCGGCCAGCCCGTGGAGGAAATGACCCGCCAGCTGAAGGACGCCATCCGGGAACTGGACCAGGGGAAAGGGGTCATCGTGCTCACGGACCTTTTCGGAGGCACTCCCGCCAACATCAGCCTTTCCTTCATGGGACCCAAAGTGGAAGTGGTGTGCGGCATGAACCTTCCCATGCTCATCAAGCTGGCGGGCATCCGCCATGAGTCCACCCTCTCCCAGGCGGCCGCCCAGGCCAAGGAGTACGGCCGCAGGCACATTTCCCTGGCCAGCGAGATCCTGTCCCGGACGGCCGGGCCCCGGGAAGGATGATCCCGGTTCAGAAGCCGGAAACCCCGCATGCGCCCGCAGGAGCCGGAAGCTGAAGCGGCACTCCGCCCTTCCGGATTTTATTTTTTCATTCCAGAGAGCACCCAGACCATCGGCCAGGACAAACTTTCCCCGAATCCCGTCATCGTCCCCATGCTCCCCCGCCACATTTCCGCCGTGGCCCGAATGGAGCGGGAGTGCCACCCCAGCCCCTGGTCCCGCAAGGCTTTTGAGGAGGAACTCACCCTCTCTCAATCGCACACCTTCGTGGCCCTGGACATGGCCCACGGCGCGGGACGGCCCCGGGAAGAAAGCTCCCTTTTTTCTGTCCTTTCCACCCTTCACGGCCTGTTTTTCGAACAAATTGTCGGTTACATATGTTTTTGGTGCATTGCCGACGAGATTCAGATTCTCAACGTGACCGTGGCGCCTTCCCACCGGCGCAGGGGCATGGGCCGCCGCCTCCTGCACCACGCCCTGAACCGGGGAATTGGGCAGGGAGCGCGCGTGGCCGTGCTCGAGGTGAGAAAAACCAACGAAGCCGCACAGCGCCTCTACGAGGAAGCGGGGTTTCGAACGGTGGGAGAACGCCCCGGCTACTACCCGGGACAGGAACCGGCACTGCTCATGCAGCGGGACCTCGACGAAAACTCCCTGTTTTCATGAAGTCGCACACTCCACAAAGAGGAAAGTATCCATGCCCGGCACATTCGAACCGGAACGCATTCAGTCGGAAGCTCTCAATAAAAACATGGACCTGACCAACATCGAGGTGGTGGTTCCCCTCCTCTTTCAGGTCCTCGCCAATGCCGTGAAGGGTTACGCGGGAAAAGAGCAGCAGGCCCGGGAACTGCTCATCGAATACCATCACAAGTACCGCAACTGGGAATACGTCATCCAGGAAACCTGGCGCTACGCCGTTTCAAACCTGCGCCTGTACAAAGACCACCCGGACAACGGCATCGTGGTGTTCCTTCTCTCCCACATTCTCCTGGAAGCTCTCCGGCAGTCGGACCGGGCGGAAGTGCGCAACCAGGCCGCGGACCACTTCCTCTCCTTCTGGATGAAGATGGCCGATGAAATGGGGGAATCCATTTCCCGGCCCGTGCCTTCCGGCCTCGAGGTGGAGGAGGTGGGCTTTTACCCCGAAAAGATCTCCCACTGCCACCAGGGCATTGTGCGCTACTTCCTGCAGGAAGCGGCCCATCTCCCCCAGGTGCCCTTCGAACACATCATGCGCAGTTACTACCCGTTGAAGAAACTGGGAAAAAAGCTTCTCAAAATATGGCCCGAACCGGACTCTTTCCGGGAGCTTCGCAGCGCCCTTCACCGTCTCCACAGGGAAACCTCCCTTTTCTGGCTTGAGCGGGAAGACCCTTGCCGCTGGCTGGCGGAGCAGTTTCCGGCCCTCGAAAGCCAATCCTCCTGGCGCGCCGACTGCGCCCCCCTGAGCCATGAAGCCCGCCGCGAGACCCTTCGCGTCCTGGAGGAGGAGGTCCAGCCCCTGGAGGACCATCGCCAGGCCGTGATGCGGCTGGTTGAGCTGCAGGATTTTCAGGAAACCGTGAAGGCCTATTTCAGGCTTCCCGAGAAACTCAAAGCTTACGAAGATATGAAAGGTCTGAGCCACCTGAGCATGCTCATGCGCCTCAAGATCATGGAAGTACGGGGGCTGGAAGGCATTCACGAGGAAATGCTCCGGGAGATCAACTTTGAAATGGCCAGGTCCCTTCACCAGGAGGAAGGGGAGCAGCTGCAGGCCTTTTTGAAAAATATTCTCGAAATTCTCAAAACCTGCCTCAGGAACTACCCCGAAGCGGCCCTGCAGATCATTCGAACCATCGGGTTCGAAGTGGTGGAAACGAAGGACCCGCGGCTCATCGAATTCTTTCTGTGGCGCATCATACACATGGGTTTCCAGACGCCTCAGCTGGGTGGAGTGAGCCAGACCTGGCAGATGGAGGTGAACCCCGCCCATTTGCTCAACATCCGCATATGGCTGGACATCATCAAGAAAAATCCCCTCCGGACCAAGATCCTCCTTTCGGCCCTCATGGTGAACCTGTCCCTGGGGGGCATCTACATCCGGGACACGGATTTGTTTCAAAAGGACGTGAGCGAGCTGCTTCACGCCCCCATCCGCCCCGTGTACAACCTCGTGAAACAGCTGGCCAAGCTCTTTCCCGTCTACTTCAACCAGATCGGGGCCGAAGGCCAGCTGCGGGCCGTGTCCACGGATGTGGACGAGATCACCGGAAGGAGCGACCGGCTCATCCATTTTCTCCGCAAGCAGAGCCACGTGGAGAGCAACAACGTGGTGGTCTCCTTCATCGAGGCCATCGTGGAGTTCTGGCGCACCCTGGACAAGACCCGGCTCAAGGACCTGGTTCCCGAGGAAATCTATCCCGCCATCACCACGGAAGGCCCCCTGGTGGATGAAGTGCACACCATCATGAAAGCCATCTTCAGGCACCCGTCCGTCAACCACGTGAAGGACCTGCTGGAGCTTCCCGAAGAAGAGGCCCTGGAGATCATCAACGGGGTGGAGTCCGTCTCGGAAGGGGAGAAGCGCCGGGCGTTCCTGCTCATTCAGTTCTATCAGCTGCTCCATGAAAAATACGCCCTGAGCTTCAAGGACATCCATGTGCACCTGCAGCGGGCGGCGGGCATGGGCCTTCCCGACCCGGGCGAACTGGACCGGGCTCTTCACAGCGAGGACCCCATGACCAAGCTCACGGCCATCCTGGACTACCTGCTGGAGCTCAAGGAGGTCATCCTTCGCCCCTCGGAAATGCAGATCCTGGAAAACATCTACTACAAGCGCCACATCGCCGTGGACATTCCCTCCATGTACGGCACCTACAACGAACACAAGTTCGACGCCCTGGGCCTCACCTTCCGCCTGGAAAACCTGGCCAATGTGCTCTTCGAGGAGATCATCTACTCTTTCAACCTCAGTTTCATCACCCGGGCCACGTTCTTCCGCATCGCCAAGTTCCTGCCCCTCTTCAGCAAGGCCCTGGAGATCGACGGCATCACCTCCAACCGCCTTCAGCAGCAGGCGGAGCTTTTCCAGAAGGCCCTGGAAGTGCGGCGTTTTTCCCATTCCCAGTACATGGACATCTTCCGGGGTTTTTCCGAAGCCATCAAGCAGATCATTCAGTCCAACTACCATGCCGTCCATGAGGAAAATCTGGACCTCATCATACGGCAGCTGGGCAGGGAAAAACTCCTGAACAAGTATCGGCGGGAGCAGCAAAAGGAATCGGAGGCCGTCCGCGACCACAGGGTGTCCGAGTGTTTCCTGAGGGATCTCATCGCGGGCACCTTCGGCCTTCAGTACTTCGACCATTTCATCAGCAGCATCCTCACCACCCTGGCCACCCAGAAGGAGATGTTCAACGCCGACAAGCTGGACCTTCTCCTGAGCTACGACCCGGAAAAGACCGTCACGGCCATAGACAGGCCCAATCCCGTGGCCTACGACCTCATCCACATGGGAAGCAAGGGGTACACCCTGGCCAATCTCCACGCCATCGGGATCAAAACGCCCCCAGCCTTCGCCATCACCACCGAATATTTCCGATGCCAGACGGTGATCGACAGCCTTTCCCATTCGGGCCGCGACTTTCGGGACCGGGTCATGGAGCACATTCGCCAGCTGGAAAAAAAGACGGGGCGTGGATTCGGCTATCCCGGCAACACCCTGCTCCTTTCCGTGCGAAGCGGCGCCGCCGTTTCCATGCCGGGCATGATGAACACGTTCCTCAATGTGGGCATCAATGAAGAGGTGGTGGAGGGGCTCATCGAACAGACGGGGGAAAAGTGGTTCGCCTGGGACAACTTCCGCCGTTTCATTCAGTCCTGGGGCATGTCTTTCGGCATGCAGCGGGATGTGTTCGACGCCATCATGTACGGCCTCAAGAAGAAATACCACCGGGACGTGAAAAGGGAGTTCCACCCCGACGAAATCCGGGAAGTGGCCCTTCAGTACAAAAAGGCTCTCAGGGATCACAACGTGCGCTTTTCCGAATCCCCCGAAGAGCAGCTCTTCATCGCCATCCGCAAGGTGGTGGAATCCTGGTACGCCACCAAGGCCAGGACCTACCGGGACATCATGGGCATCTCGGAAAACTGGGGCACCGCCGTCACCATTCAGGCCATGGTCTTCGGAAACCTGGACCGGCAGTCGGGTGCGGGCGTCATGTTCACCCACAACCCGAAAACGGCCGAAGACGAAGTGGATCCCGTGGGAGACTTCACTCTGGGCAACCAGGGGGAGGACGTGGTGGGCGGCCTGGTGAGCACCATGCCCCTGTCGGAAAAGCAGCGGCTGGACGAGGAAGGGCGGGAAAACCATTCCCTGGAGTCCCTTTTTCCCCGGGTGTATCACCGCCTGGTGCACATCGCCAGGGAACTGACCTACGGGCAGCACTGGTCACCCCAGGAAGTGGAATTCACCTTTCAGGGCTCTGAAGAAGAAGGGGTCTATGTTCTCCAGGCGCGCAACATGGTGACGCGCGTGCGGCGCACCTATCCCGTGTTCAAGCCCACTCCGGCCCTGCAGGCTTCCTACGTGGGAAACGGCATCGGCGTGAGCGGCGGGGCCCTGTCGGGGCTGGTGGCTTTCGATCTGGACTCCATCGAGCGCATGCGCGTGGAGAACCCGGGAGAGGGCATCATTCTGCTCAGGTCCGACACGGTGCCCGATGACATTCACGAAATTTCCATCGCCGACGGGATTCTCACGGGCAAGGGAGGCGCCACCTCCCATGCGGCCATCGTGGCTCACCGGCTGGGAAAGACCTGCGTGGTGGGTTTTTCAAGAATGCGCGTTTATGAGGGCACTCAAACGTGCATGATCGTGGGGCTCGACCAGAAGGAGCACGAACTCTATTCGGGGGACCACATTTCCATCGACGGCCGCAGCGGGGCCGTTTACCTGGGCATCCACAACACGGAAAGAATCGACATGCTCGGCTGAAGGCGGGCCTCCTTCCCGGGAAAGGGGGCGCATTCAGGTCTTGCATTGGCTCCATAAATGACCTAGTTTTAAGGAAGATATTCTTTTGAATCCATTTCTCTGGTGGTTTGAACCGTCAATACGGCCCGCAATGACACAATGCCGGCTCCAAATTGAAAAGTGATTTCATCAACGAATCAATCGGGGGGCTTATGAGTGAGCGCGATCAGATGGTGCCCATGAAACTGGGAATCAACGGTCTCGGACGCATTGCCAAACTGAGTGTGTGGCATCATGTGGAACGAAAATATTTTTCTGAACTGGTCATCAATATCGGCCGTGACGTGGGAAGCGGACTTCAGGACATCGCGAGCTTCATAGAAAGGGATTCCACCTATGGATCCCTGCACCACTACCTGTACGGCAGCCGGGCACAGGGGGTCATCGAAGACCTCAACGAAAAGGAAGGCACCATGAGGATCGACGGCGTCAAGGTGACCTGCCTTCGGGAGGCCCGGAACCCCGCCCGGATCGAATGGCGCAAGCACGGTGTGGAACTGGTGGTGGACGCCACGGGAGCCTTCCTGGACCCGACCCTCCCCCCCGAAAGCCCCAAGGGTTCCGTGCGGGGGCACATGGCTTCGGGGGCCAAAAAAGTGATCGTTTCCGCTCCCTTCAAAATCAAGGACAAGGGGAAGGAAATGCCCCCGGACGCCGTGACCACCGTCATGGGCATCAACGACGCGGACTACGATCCCAAAAGGCATGCGATCGTCTCCCACGCCTCCTGCACCACCACGTGCCTGTCCTACATGGTCAAGCCCCTTCTGGACTATTTCGGGGCGCAGCGCATCCTTTCCGCCTCCATGACCACCGTTCACGCGGCCACCAGCACGCAGCAGGTCCTGGACCGTTCACCGGGAAGCGGGGCCACGGACCTGCGGAAGAACCGTTCCGTCTTCAACAACATCATTCTCACCAGCACGGGGGCCGCCAAGGCCCTGAGCCTGGTCATTCCCGAAATGAAGCACATCGGGTTCATCGCCGAATCGGTGCGCGTTCCCGTGACCACGGGTTCGCTCATCATCCTGGTCATGATGATCCAGGATGAAAGCATGCGAAGCCCCATCAACCGGGAAAAGATCAACGACATCTACAAAAACGCCGTGTCCCACTATCCCGGCTACCTGGTTTACAGCGAGGCGCAGAACGTTTCTTCGGACATCATCGGCCTGCCCAGGGCGGCGGCCGTCATCGAAGGCCACGAAAACCACACCCGCACTTCCGCCGTGCGCATCGGCATGGAAACGGTGGCCAACGCCGTGGAATACCTCCGGTCTCTGGGAGAGGGGGCTTCGGGGGCCTCCTTTGACGTCACGCAGGTGAACGAACTGGTGAAGGGAACCCTGGAACCTTCCATGAAAGAGAAGGTCCTGGAAATTCCCGTCACCCAGGCGGTCATTTACGGCTGGTACGACAACGAACTGGGAAGCTACACCAACATGCTGGGCGACCGCACGGTGAGCATGGCCGAGATGTTCTGAGGATTTGCCACGGCTGCTCCCCTGAAGCCGAAACGATTGGACCCTTCCGGCTGAAGGGGGGCACGGCAATGTTCACAAGGGGGAATTCGCCCCCAATCACGGGGAAGATGACCATGGGGGTCTTTGGGAGCAATTCCGGCAACTGTGCTCATTGGAGGACCACCCGGTCACCATTCCCTGAAACCCGCAAGCACAACCTTTGAGGAGGAAAACATGTCCACACGAGTAGCCATCAACGGATTCGGCCGCATCGGAAGAACCATTCTGAAGGCTTTCCTGGAGAGAAAAATTCCCTTGGAAGTGGTCGCAGTGAACGACCTGGCCTCTCCTGAGGACCTCGCTTACCTCCTGAAATACGACTCCGTTCACGGAACCTGGCCCCATGAAGTGAGCGCCGGAGAAGGGGAACTGATCATCGACGGAAAGCCCCTCAAGTGCCTCCAGGTGAAAGACCCGGCGGAAATGCCCTGGCGCGAGCTGAAAGTGGACATTGTCATCGAGAGCACGGGCCTTTTCACGGATAAGAACAGCAGCCAGAAGCACATCAACGCGGGGGCGCGGAAAGTCATTCTCTCGGCTCCGGGCAAGGGCGTGGACGCCACCTTCGTCATCGGGGTCAACGAAGGCGGTTACGACCCCAGAAAGCACCACATCATCTCCAACGCGTCGTGCACCACCAACTGCCTGGCCCCCATCGCCGCTTTGCTGCACGACCGGTTCGTGATCGAACACGGGCTCATGACCACCATTCACGCCTACACCCTGGACCAGCGCCTTCTGGACGCCCTTCACAAGGACAAGCGCCGGGCCAGGGCCGCGGCCCTTTCCATGATCCCCACCACCACGGGAGCGGCCAAGGCGGTGGCGGAGGTCATTCCCGAACTGAAGGGCAAGCTGGACGGGGTCGCCATCCGCATTCCCACGCCCAACGTGTCCCTGGTGGACCTGGTGGCCCGTGTGGGCCGGGACGTGACCGTGGAAGAAGTGAACAAGGTGATGCGGGAAGCGGCCGAAGGCCCCCTCAAAGGCGTCCTCGACTACGTGACGGAAGACCTGGTGTCCACCGACTTCAACCACTCCAGCTATTCGTCCAGCGTCGACTCCAAGCTCACCAACGTCATCGACGGCAGAATGGTCAAAATTTTCAGCTGGTACGACAACGAGTTCGGCTACTCCTGCCGGCTGGCCGATCTCACCCTCATGGTGGCCGAAACCCTGTAGGGCATCGCCCGCGCGCAGGTCTCCAATGTTGTTGATTCAGGCTTTTTCACGCTCCATGAAAGCCCCTTCACGTCATCCCCCCTCAATGGGGGATTACAGGATTAACGCAGCTAAGTCCCCCTCAAGGGGGGATTACAAGGTTAATGCCTTAAGTCCCCCTCACGGGGGATTCCAGGGTTAACGCAGTCAAGTCCCCCTTTGAAGGGGGATTGAGGGGGATGTGCTCTTTTATGACCAAAACCCGATGCAAGACACCCCCCCTGCCCCCCTCAAGGGGGGATTACAAGGGTAACGCCTTTAAGTTCCCCTCGAGGGGGATTCCAGGGTTAATGCCTTAAGTCCCCCTCAAGCGGGGATTATCTCAGGGTTAACGCAGTTAAAGTCCCCCTTTGAAGGGGGATTGAGGGGGATGTGCTCTTTTATTGACCAAAACCCAATGCACGACACCCCCCCTGCCCCCCTCAAGTGGGGATTCCAAGGGTAACGCCTTTAAGTTCCCCTCGAGGGGGGATTCCAAAGCAGGGGCCATCGCATCTGCCGGGCTTTCAACAGAATTGAGGATGAACGACCATGAAAACTCTCGACGGAATCGATGTTTCAGGCAAACGAGTGTTCATTCGAGTCGATTTCAACGTTCCGCTGGACAAAGAAAAGAAGGTCGCGGACGACCTGCGCATCCGTTCGGTCCTGCCCACCATCGAAAAGGCCGTGGCAGGGGGCGGCAAGGTCATCCTCGCCTCCCACCTGGGAAGGCCCAAGGGGAAGGTGGTGCCCGAATTTTCCCTTCAGCCCGTGGCGCCCTATCTTTCGGACCTTCTCGGCCGTCCCGTTTCCATGGCTCCCGACTGCGTGGGCGAGGACGTGAAGAAAATGATCGCGGACCTTGAGCCGGGCCAGGTGCTCCTTCTGGAAAACCTGCGCTTTCACCCCGAGGAGGAGAAGGACGAGGAAGTCTTTTCCAGGCAGCTGGCGGAACTGTGCGACATTTACGTGAACGACGCCTTTGCCGTGTCCCACAGGGCTCACGCCTCCGTTCACGGCGTCACCCGCTTCGTCGATCAATGCGCGGCGGGCTACCAGATGGAAAAGGAGCTTCGGTACTTTCATGAAGCCATGGAGGACCCCAAACGACCCGTGGCCATGATCGTGGCGGGGGCTAAAGTGTCCTCCAAGATCGGCCTCCTCGGCCAGCTGCTGGAAAAGGCGGACCACCTCATCATCGGCGGCGCCATGGCCAACACCTTCCTCAAGGCACGGGGGAAGAACGTGGGCCGGTCCCTGGTGGAGGACGATTATGTGAATGAAGCCTCCCGGCTCATGGACGCCGCCGCAAGAAAAGGGGTGAACGTCCACCTTCCCGTGGACGCCGTGGCCGCCCCGGGCCTGGAAAAGCCCGAACCGGTCCGGAAGGTGAGCGTGGACGAGGTCCCCGACGATATGCAGCTCCTGGATGTGGGCCCCCGAACCATCGAAGCTTTTCAGAAGGTCCTCGGGGAGTGCGCCACCATCGTGTGGAACGGCCCCGTGGGAGCCTTTGAAACCAAGCCCTTTCACGAAGGCACCTTCGCCCTCGCCCGTTTTCTGGGCGACTCGCGGGCCCTCACGGTGATCGGCGGGGGCGATTCCGCCTCCGCCGTGCGGCAGGCGGGAATGGCCGGCAAGGTGAGCTACGTGTCCACGGGCGGCGGAGCCTTCCTGGAGATGATGGAAGGCAAAGTCCTTCCGGGAGTGCAGGCCCTCAAGGATTGCATGGAAAAGACGTAGGGTGTGCACGGAATCATCGTGCCCAACGCTTTTAAACACCAAGCACCAGCCAAAGGAGACTCATGCAGACACCCACTCCCATCATCGCCGCCAACTGGAAAATGTTCAAAACCATCGACCAGGCCATCACCTTCGTGGTCCAGCTCCAGGGAGAACTGGGCCCCGTGCATGACCGGGAAGTGGTCATCGCCCCGCCCTTCACGGCTTTGCAAGCGATGCGCCAGATCATGAACGTCCCCGGGTTCAGGCTGGCGGGCCAGAACTGCCACTGGGAGGAACAGGGAGCCTTCACGGGAGAAATCTCCCCCCTCATGCTCAGAGACGCGGGGTGCGACTACGCCATCGCCGGGCACTCGGAAAGGCGCCACGTCTTCGGGGAGACGGACGAAGAGACGGGCAAAAAAGTGCAGGCCCTTTTCCGTCACGGCATCGTGCCCATCCTCTGCGTGGGGGAAACCCTCGAGGAGCGTGAAGGGGGCAAAACCTTTGACGTGATCACCCGGCAGATCACCGCCGCCACCGAGGGCCTTCCCCCCGAAGCCTCGGCAAAACTGGTCCTGGCCTATGAACCCGTGTGGGCCATCGGCACGGGCAAGACGGCCACCCCTGACCAGGCACAGGAAGTGCACCGCTTCATACGGGACAAATGCGCGTCCTTGTTTGACAAAGACGTTGCAAAGGGGCTAAGATTGTTGTATGGAGGTTCGGTTAAACCGGACAATGTGGATGCCCTGATGGCCCGGGAAGACATCGACGGCATGCTCGTCGGCGGTGCAAGCCTGGAGGTGCCGTCGTTCAAACGCATCATCCAATTCCACACAGGGGAGAAGTAAACTCGGTAATGGACACACTACTCATCATCATACACACTATGGCCTCCCTGGCCCTCATCCTCATCGTCCTGCTCCAGAAGGGCAAGGGCGCGGACATGGGAGCGGCTTTCGGGGGCGCGACGCAAACCCTTTTCGGCGGTTCCGGCGGAGGCTCCTTCATGGGGAAGCTCACCACGGCGGCTGCCGTGGTCTTCATGCTCACCAGCCTCAGCCTTTCCTACTTCACCATGGGACCTGACACGCGGTCGGTGATGGAAACGGTGCCCGTGGAGGAACAGGCTCCTCCGCCAGGCCCGGCCATTCCTGACGCCCGGCCGGTCATGCCCATGAACGACCAGAACTGACCGTTGCGCCGCCATGGGAAGGAACGGCCGCCCTGTGAGCGGCGCAGAGGGGAGAAGCGCCCTGAAAAAACACCGGCCGGAAAAACAGCCGCCGCAAAAACTCCCGATGGCTTCAGTTTTCACTTGCAATACGGGCGATTTCAGTTATATTAGCCTTCGTTTTTGCCGAAGTGGTGGAACTTGGTAGACACGCCATCTTGAGGGGGTGGTGGGGAGACCCGTGCCGGTTCGAGTCCGGCCTTCGGCACCAACGACATCAAACAGAAGGCCCCCGGCCGTTGCGTCACGATCTCAAAGCCGCCCTTCCAGGCCCTGGAAAGGCGGCTTTAGTTTTTGACGCACACGCAATCATCCCAACCCGTGCCTTTCAAAATGCCACCACCTTCAGCAGCTCCTGCACGAAAACCGGTGGGCCCCATAAAACCATGCCCACCCTGCGCCTGCGCCCCTTTCCCGGAAAGGCCGCGCAGCTCGATCGGGCAAAAGGGGAAAATCCCCGGCACCACCCTGGGACCGCCGAGCCCCAGCTCGGCAAAAACTCCCCAAACCCGGAAAAAAGCTCAAAAGGAAAAGGAAAAAGCCAATAACGCACGGTGGCCAGGGCAGTTTTCCCTGCCCACCAAAAATGACCCCGAACGGTCATGCAAAATCACCCAAAGGACCATTGCATTCCAACCCCCCAGCCCCAAAAGGAGACTCCACATGCGCAAAAAAATCATCCCCCGGGACACACCGGGAACCCCTTCTTCCCGCGAAGACTGGCTGAACCTGGAACACCTGGCCCAGGCGGAACTCACCTCCGAAGATTCCTCCCACCCCATCGAGTTCGCCTTCACTGCCAGCACGGGGCGCGGCTGGCGGGCTTCGGAACCGGGCCGCCAGACCATTCGGCTCCTTTTTGACAACCCCCGGCACGTGAAGCACATCCGCCTGGCATTCCAGGAAGACGAGCAGCCCCGCACCCAGGAGTTTGTCCTGCGCTGGTCTTCCGACGGGGGGAAAACCTTCAAGGAAATCGCCCGCCAGCAATACAACTTCAGCCCGCCTCACACCAGCAGGGAAGAGGAAGACTACTCCGTGGACCTTCAAGACCTGGACGTGCTCGAAATCACCATCACCCCCGACATCGACGGAGGGGATGCCAGGGCCTCCATGCGTCAATTCCTCGTGGCGTGATCCGCCCTGCAGCCCCCTCTCAATGACGCCCGGTGATTCGATTCCGCACTCTCATGAAGAACCGCGCCCCTACCGGGCTGCAGGACTACAGAGCTACAGGGCACCACTCACGCTCGAGAGACAACTCAATTCCCCCCTTGAGGGGGGTTGGGGGGGTGTTCATTTTAAAAACACATCCCCCTTTATCCCCCTTCAAAGGGGGAATTGAAATCCAAACCTCCGCGCGCCACCTAACCTCATCCCACTCGGGGGTGTCCATTTTAAATCCCCCCTTGGGGGGGGTAGGGGGGGTGTTCATTTTAAATTCCCGCCCCTACCGGCCACCACTCACGATCGAGAGACAACCAATTCCCCCCTTGAGGGGGGCTGGGGGGTATTCATTTTAAATCCCCGCCCCTACCGGCCACCACTCACGATCGAGAAACAACCAATTCCCAATTCCCCCCTTGAGGGGGGCTGGGGGGGGTGTTCATTTTAAAAACACATCCCCCTTTATCCCCCTTCAAAGGGGGAATTGAAATCCAAGCCTCCGCGCGCCACCGGACCTCATCCCACTCGGGGGTGTCCATTTTAAATCCCCCCTTGAGGGGGGCTGGGGGGGTGTCCATTTTAAATCCCCCCTCGAGAGGGGGCTGGGGGGGTGTCCGCCTTTCACTTGCCATCCCCCTCTCATTCATTTTGCTTGATTCCTTCCATCAAACTCCTCGATGAATGCCTGAATCCGCCCCATCACTCCTTCCATGTTGCTCTTTACGTCAATGTCCAAAAAGCGCAAAAACACAATGCCCAATGACTCGATACGTTTCTGGCGGGCAATATCCTCTGACAACCTCTGGTCATGGCTTTGGCCATCTATCTCTATGGCAAGCATGAGGTCGGGACAAAAAAAATCGACGATAAAGTCATCGATGGGTTTCTGGCGAAGGAAGCGATAGCCCCGAATTTGGCGGGATTTGAGTTGATTCCATAACAAGACCTCCGAAAGGGTACTGTTTTTCCTGAGATCTCTGGCAAGGTTTTTCAATTTTGGATTGTAGGGAATTATTGGTCTTCGAATCAATCAACACCCCCCCTGCCCCCCTCAAGGGGGGATTCTACGGGTTGCCGAGTTTCTGAGGGCTACCGACTTTTTGAGGGCCACCCGCCTTCAAGTCCCCCTTTGAAGGGGGATTCAGGGGGATGTGCTTTTTCTTATGGCCAAATCACACTGCATGACCCCCCCCCTGCCCCCCCCTCAAGGGGGGATTCTACTGGTTGCCGACTTTCTGAGGGGTTGCCGCCTTCCTGAGGGCCACCCGACCTTAAGTCCCCCTTCGAAGGGGGATTTAGGGGATCCTCTCGGGACTGATCACCTCTCTGCTTCTGGCCATCTATTGCCATAAACACTACGGAGAAGGAGTCAGCAT
>PXBG01000093.1 GCA_003566995.1 Syntrophobacteraceae bacterium | reverse complement strand
TTTTGATGCGGGCGAACATGAGAGCCTCCTCTTAGGACACTCTCACAATGGCTTATCTATTCATGATTTACAATAAAAAAATGACCTTTTTGTGGCACTACACTTTTTGCCATTTTCAAAACATGACCTAGCATTCATGCGGGTTTGCGGGGGATGACCAAGGGGGAACTGTCAAACTTGAGTTAGAGCTTATCCTTAAATAACTATACATTTTTCATGTTCCCTGTTATGCTGGCTACCATCAAATCTTTGAGATGGAGGCCATTATGGGGAAAATCCAGTCATGGGAAGTGTCGGACGCTTTCTGGGAAAAAGTTGCACCACTTATTCCCACGCCAAAGCGCGATCCCAACAAAGAGTATAAACGCAAGGCCGGAGGCGGGAGAAAGCCGATGCCGTCACGGCAAATTTTCGAGGCCATTATGTACGTGCTGCGAACGGGCTGCCAATGGAAGGCGCTTCCCAAAGAACGCTTTGGCAGTCCAAGTGCGATTCATGCCCATTTCAAGAACTGGATGCGGGCGGGGTTCTTTGTTGCTCTGTGGCGCGCTGGCCTTGCAGAGTATGACGAAATGGAGGGTATCGCCTGGCGCTGGCAGAGCATAGACGGGGCCATGGATAAAGCCCCGCTGGCCCAAGAGGCTGTAGGTCGAAATCCGACCGACAGGGGAAAAAAAAGGAACGAAGCGGCATCTTCTGGTGGACGGCCGTGGTGTCCCGTTGTCCCTCGTCGCGACCGGAGCAAACAGGCACGATGTGACACAACTTGAACTGATTCTGGAAGAAATCGTCATAGATCGGCCCGTGGATATGGAACAACATCTATGTGCTGACAAAGCCTACGAAGGCCAAGACGCACTGAAGGCTATAGTTGCCAAAGGATACACCCCTCACGTGAAAAGACGGGGAGAGGAGATCCGGGAGAGAAAAGCCAACCCCACCTGGAAAGCCAGGCGCTGGGTTGTTGAAGTGAGCCATTCATGGTTCAATCGCTTCTGAAAAATCCTGGTACGCTATGAAAAGCTCACTGATACCTATATGGCCTTACTGCAAATGGCCGCGGCGATCATCGCCTTCAGGAAGGCAGGAGTTATTTAAGGATATATTCTTACGTGACTATAAACAAAACTCAGTTTGATGGTTATATTTTCAAGTAAGATCAACCTGATAATACGCTGGAGGTCTTGCTATGAAAATGCCGATGGTCTCTCTTCTGGAATGGCAAAAGAAATTTGGAACCGAGAAAGCTTGTGCCAAGGCTATGGAAAAAGTCCGCTGGCCTCAAGGATTTCAGTGCCCGGTTTGCGGATCTCAAGAACACAGTTTCATTGCCACTCGAAAACTTTACCAATGCTCGTCGTGCAAACACCAGGTATCGATAACCGCAGATACCTTGTTTCACGCCACGAAAATACCTCTGGTCAAGTGGTTTTGGGCCATTTACCTGGCGGCTTCTGACAAAGGGGGCATCTCCGCTCTGAGGCTGTCGAAACAAATAGGCGTTTCCTGGGTCACCGCCCGCAACATGCTCAAAAAGATTCGTACTGCCATGGCTCATCGTGACAGCATCTATCGGCTCCAAAACTTGATCGAACTGGACGACACTTATGTCGGTGGAAAACGCACCGGGAAAAGAGGCCGTGGGGCTGAAGGCAAGAAGCCGGTTCTGGTTGCCGTAGAAACCCGAACCAAAGGTGCGGGTTTTGTAGCCATGAAGGCGGTGGATACTGTCTCCCATGAAACGGTATCCGCTTTTCTTGCCTCTCACCTGAAGGGCGGGCAGACCGTGCGTACGGATGCTTTTCCTGCGTTGAACGCTGTGGCAAGGAGTCATCATCATGCGAAAAAAGTTACACCTCCGGAGGAAGCATCTGAATGGCTCCCTCTTGTCCATATTATGATCGGGAACATGAAAAAATTTCTGAATGGTACTTTTCATGGCGTATCTTCAAAATACCTCCAGGAGTATCTGGATGAATTTTGCTATCGATTCAATCGAAGATTTTGGGAACCTGAGCTTCCCTTGCGGTTACTGAACGCATGCCTGGCTCACGTCCCCTACAAAATTGCTGAGTTTCGTTAAGAGTCACGTATTCTTATTTTCTCCGCAGACGCATGCCAGGATTCCGTTGACATTTTCTCCTTTTTCAAAATCAGGGAAATCCTGAATTTGAAGCCCTCCAATGGCCTGCGGTGAAAATATTGTGTTGATACATGAAAGTACAAGTGATATCGAAATACTGTGATGGACATAAGGACGAGTGCAAACCTCAGCGCATGACGATCGATCTCATCCCTTCTTGCTGTTTAGCTCGGCAACACACCATAAAAAAAAGAGAGAGTCTCTATCCATGGACGAGGCGTTACCTTCTTCCCTGCAGCAGAGCATCGGCCACATATTGATCGTGGACGACGAACCCTTCAATCGGGAGTTGCTGCACGCCATACTCAAAAACCAGGGCCACGAAACCACAGGGGCTGAAAATGGAAAAAGGGCCCTTGAACTGATCGAGTCACTGCCGGTGGACGTGGTTCTGCTGGATGTGATGATGCCCTCTCTCGATGGATTTCAAGTCTGTCGTATTCTGAAAGGCAATGCCAGAACGGCTCACATACCGGTCATTCTGGTGACCTCTCTCTCGGGCCGAAAGGACCGCCTCATGGGCATGGAAGCGGGGGCCAACGATTTTCTCACCAAACCTGTGGACATTCAGGAAGTGCTCCTGAGAGTCCGCAATGCCATTTATGCCAAGCGCCTTTACGACCGGTTGCAGGAAAGTTACGAGAAACTCAAAGAACTGGAATCCTTGAGAGACAAACTCACGCACATGCTGGTCCACGACATGAGATCGCCCCTGGCCGGCATTCACGGCTACCTGGAAATGATCCGGCTCCATGGCCAGATGAACAGGAACCCCAAAATCCAGCGTTTTGCGGACCAGGCCCTCCATTCCACCTCCTCACTCATCGAGATGGTCAGTTCCATTCTGGATGTCTCGAGGCTGGAAGAGGACAAAATGCCCCTCAATTCGGCTCCTGCAGACCTTGTGGACGTGACCCGCCAGGCGATTCAGTCTTTGACCGGCTCAAAAAATGAATGCAGAATCTCCTTGGAATGCCCCCATGAATCGGTGCAGGTCTTGTGCGACGGAGAGATCATGCGCCGGGTCATCACAAACCTGCTGGCCAATGCCCTCAAGTTCTCCGAAGAAACCACGGAAGTGACCGTGGGAATCGAGAAACACCCGGAGGAGGTGAAGGTCCGGGTGTCCGACCATGGCCCGGGCATTCCGGAAGAACACCTTCCCATGATCTTTGAAAAATATGGTCAGGCCCACCTCAGAAGCAGACGGCAGAAGTACTCCACGGGCCTGGGACTCACCTTTTGCAAACTTGCCCTGGAAGCCCACAATGGCCGCATCGGCGTCCATACGGAGGTGGGCAGGGGAAGCACCTTCTGGTTCACCCTTCCCACCTGAGAAACCTGCCGTCCTCTCCGGGCGCAGGGCACCCCTTCCCTTTGACCTCAATCCTCAATGTTGCCTTGCAGCTTGCAGGCACGCACCGTGTTTTTCATGAGCATGGTGATGGTCATGGGACCCACTCCTCCCGGAACAGGAGTGATGGCCCCGGCCACCTGAACGGCCTCATCAAAAGCCACGTCACCTTTCAGGATGCGTTTTCCCTCGGGGGTCATTCCCACTTCATTGACGCCCACATCGACGACCACCGCTCCTTCCTTGAGCCAGTCCCCCTTCACGTATTCCGTCACACCTGCCGCCACAATGAGGATATCCGCCCTCCGGCAATGGGACTTCACATCTCTTGTTCGAGTGTGGCAGACGGTGACCGTGGCGTTGGCGCCCCTGCCTTTTTGCATGAGCATGATGGAGATGGGTTTGCCCACGATGTTGGATCGGCCCACCACTACCACCTCAGCCCCTTCAACCTGGATTCCCGACCTCACCATCAGTTCCTGGATGCCTGCAGGAGTGCATGGAAGGTAGTCGGGATCCCCGATGACGAGTTTTCCCACATTGACGGGATGAAACGCATCCACATCCTTGCGGGGATCAATGGCCAGGAGTATTCTGTTTTCGCTGATGTGCCGGGGCAAAGGCAGTTGGACCAGAATGCCGTGGATTTGGGGGTCTTTGTTGTAGCGGTCGATGAGCGCCAGCAGTTTTTCTTCGGAAAGGTCCGCAGGCTGACTGTCCTGAACGGAATGAAAGCCCAGTTCGTGAGCCGTCTTCTGTTTTCCCCGCACGTAACTCTGTGATGCGGGATCTTCTCCCACGAGGATGGTGACCAGCCCCGGAACCACTCCGCATTTGGACCTTATGAGTTCCACTTCCTCTTTCAATTCTGCCCGAATCTCCCTGGCAACCTCAGCTCCCTTGATCAGTTTCGCCGCCATTCTCAAACTCCTTCCTGACAAATACAGGGCTTCCCCTCTGTTTCCGTTCCCTTCAAGCGCTTCCTCAGGGGGCTTGTCAAAAAAGCCCGCTCACCTTGCCCGTTTCCACATCCACATCGATGCGGCGAAAAGCGGGATTGGAAGCGGTTCCCGGCATGAGGCTGATGGTTCCCGCGCAGGGACAGAGGAACCTGGCTCCTGAATAGATGAACACGTCCCGAATGGGCAGACTCCAGCCTTGGGGCACGCCCTTCAAATCGGGATTGTGAGTGAGACTCAGATGAGTTTTCACCATCATGGTGGCATAATCGTCATAGGCCGCATCCGATTCGAACATCCTGGCCTTTGCCTCCGCTTCCTCCGACCAGACCACTCCGTCGGCCCCGTAAACTTCACGGGCAATGAGTTCTACCCTCTCCCTCAGTTTCATCTCCCTGGGATAAAGATACTGGAAATCGTTGGTTTCGCTGCAGGCGTCCATGACGGCATCAGCCAGTTCCAGGGCTCCTTCACCTCCCCGGGCCCAGTGCTCGGAAAGGGCGCATCGCGCTCCGGCCCCTTCCGCATGCTTGCGAATCAAGTCGATCTCGGCCCTGGTGTCCGTGTGAAAAGCATTGATGCACACCACCGGATTGATGCCCGCCTTGCGGATGGTGTTGATGTGGTGCACCATATTGGGCATGCCCTTTTCCAAAAGCTCGAGATTCTCCCTGGTGTATTCCTCGGGCAGGGCGATGCCCGAAACAACTCTTGGGCCTCCACCGTGCATCTTGAGGGCCCTGACGGTGGTGGTGAGCACGGCCACATGAGGCTTGAGACCGCTCTGGCGGCACTTCACGTTCCAGAACTTTTCAAAACCGATGTCCGCAGCAAACCCGCTCTCGGTCACGTGGTAGTCGAACATCTTCAGTCCTATTCGGTCCGCGATGATGGACGACTGGCCCACGGCTATGTTGGCGAAGGGGCCTGCATGCACCAGGCAGGGATTGTATTCGGCCGTGCACATGAGGGTGGGGTTGATGGCGTTGCGCATGAAGGCCGTCATGGCATTGCCCACTTCCAGGTCCCCGGTGGTCACGGGGCGCCCGTTCTTGTCGTAGGCCACCGTGATTTCATTGAACCGTTTTTTCATGTCCCCAAGATCGTTGACAATGGAGAGTATGGCCATGAGTTCGGAACTGACGGCGATGCTGAACTTGGATTGCATCATGAAACCGTCCTGGCGGCCTCCCATTCCGATGATGATGTTGCGCAGAGCCTGAGCGCAAAAATCCATGACCCAGCCCATCTCCACACGGGTGGGATCCACATGGAGGCGGCGCATCTTTGTGAGACGCTCCAGCTGTTCGTCATTGTAGTTGCGTTCATGCTGCATGCGGGCCGTCAATGCCACCATGGCCAGGTTATGGGCGTTCATGATGTCGTTGATGTCACCCGTGAGCCCCATGGAAAACTCGGTCATGGGAATGAGAAGAGCGTTTCCCCCACCGGCGGCCGTTCCTTTGACGTTCATGGTGGGCCCCCCTGAGGGCTGGCGCAGGGCTCCTCCCACGGAAACGCCACGTTTTCCGAGACCCTGCATCAATCCGCAGGAAGTGGTGCTTTTGCCCTCTCCCAGGGGAGTGGGGGTGAGGGCGGTCACCACGATGTATTTTCCGTCGGGGCGATTTCCGAGCCGACGAATGATTTTCATGAAGTCCAGCTTGCACAGCCTGCCCATGGGCAGGATTTCATCTTCCTCAAGTCCCAGCCTGTCTTTCCAGTCCATGGGAGCGGGCATGTTTTTCTCGGCTTCCTCGGAAATCTGCCAGTCCTTGAGCTTCGTTGCATCGTAGGGCATTCTTTGGCCTCCCGGTCATGCTCTGTGAGTTTTCTTTCCTGAAGAAACCCAACGGAAATAAACTTTGTAAAAACCAAAGGATAATATACTTTTTGACATTTAAACAGAGCCTCATTAGTATATCTGGCTTGTTTAAAGAAAAGGAAAAACCCCTTCATTCCTTTGGACCTCGATTTTGGAAAGTCTCTCATGAAAATCGCAACAGATAAAGGAACGCTTTCTCAGGTTCTTCAAAAAGTTCAGGCCATCACGGAAAAAAAAGGCGGCATGCCCATCAATGCCCATGCGCTTCTGCGCGCCACGGAGGACAAAACACTGGAAGTCTCCGCCACCGACATGGAACTGAGCATTCGCACCCGCATTGACGTGGATGTTTTGACTCCGGGGGAAACCACGGTTTCGGCCAGAAAGCTTCTGGAAGTGGTTCGGGAGTTGCCCAGGGAGGAGGTCACCCTGCAAAGCGAGCTCAACCATCGGTTGCTCGTGCAATCGGGAAGAGCCCGTTTTCAACTGTCCACCATTCCCGCTGAAGACTTTCCTGAAATGAAGTTTTACGAAGACATGGAGCTGTTTCCCTTTGATGCGGCGACCATTCGAAAATGTTTCGGAAAGACCATGTATGGAATCCCTCAGGAAAACGACCCTTTCAGTGTGGCGGGGGTCTATTGTCACCCCATCGGGGACGAACTGCTGCGTTTCATCGCTTCCGACGGCCATCGGCTGAGCTACTATGAAGTGCCCAGGGAATCCCTGGCCGGGCTTCACATGGAACAGGGCATCGTCATCCCCCGAAAAGCGGTGCAGGAAATCCTGAAAGTCATCGAAAAGGAAGAGAGCATTTTCCTGGGACTGATGGAAAAACACTTCATTCTGAAGACTCGCGACACGCTCCTGAGCATGCTGCTCCTCGAGGAAGAATACCCCGATTATCGGCTCATCATACCCGATGAAAGGCCTCACTCCTTTCTGGTGAACCGGGACGACCTTCATGCGGCCGTGAAACGCGTGTCCGTTCTGACCAATACCAAGTGGCGTTATGTACGCCTCATTGTTTCAAACGGATCTCTTCACCTTCAGGCGGAAAACTTCGAACTGGGCAATGCATCCGATGAACTGGACATCGAATATGAAGGGGACGATTTCGCGGTGGCTTATAACGTGCGTTACCTGATGGAAGCCATTCAGGTCATCGAAAGCCCCCAGGTTTGCCTTGAATGGCTCGATTCACACCATGGAGGCGTTTTCAGGGACCCGGAAGATCCCGGATATGTGGGGCTCATCATGCCCATGGTCGTCTGAACCGGCACGAGCACTCGGGTTTCCCGCCGTCCCGCAGAGCGAGGGCTTCCATTGTCCGCCAAGGTACCCCTGAAACCCCAGTGCAAATGCCCTCTGAACCCTGTGGCGGGGCCCTGTGGCGGCCTGCCTTTTGAACCCCTGCATTCAGCAAAACACAACCCCGCTTCCTTCGCTCTCCTCACGCCCCCTTCAAATGACCGGCAAATGACCGGACCCGCTGGCCGGAAGCCCAAATCATTTTGAATAATTATGGCGATATGATATATTTGGGTGTTTTCACAAGTTCCCTTGCATGGAAGCAGCTTTTCCAGGTTCATTCCTTCATTTTTTGAAGCAGGAACCTGAAAATACTGGAATAATTGGACCTTCATCGAGAACTTCAGAGGTTTTGCGAATGTCAGAGACAACGGCCAGCGATGTGAACAACCCCAAAGATCAATACACGGCCCAGAGAATCACCGTGCTGGAAGGTCTCAGCGCGGTCAGAAAACGCCCTTCCATGTACATCGGCAACGTCGCCACGGAGGGACTCCATCACCTCGTTTATGAAGTGGTGGACAACAGCATCGACGAAGCCCTGGCAGGCCACTGCAACCATATTCGAATCCACATTCATCAGGACAACTCGGTGACCGTCGATGACAACGGGCGCGGCATTCCCGTGGACCTGCACGAGAAGGAAAATGTTCCAGCGGTCCAGGTGGTCATGACCAAGCTCCATGCAGGGGGCAAATTCGACACGAGCACCTACAAGGTTTCGGGAGGCCTTCATGGGGTGGGCGTGTCCGTGGTCAATGCCTTGAGCGAATGGCTCGAGGTGGAAATCCGCAAAGACGGAAAAGTCTACCGTCAGCGCTACGAGCGCGGTGAACCGGTCACTCCCCTGGTCATCGAGAAAGAAACCCAAAAGCGCGGAACCCGGATCACCTTCAAACCCGATCCTCTCATCTTCCCCGACACGGAAATCAGTCTGGACGTCCTGGCCCAGCGGTTTCGGGAAATGGCCTTTCTCAATCCCGGAGTCCGCATAGACCTGATGGATGACAAAATGACCAAGGAGAGGAGTTACTGCTATGAAGGCGGGCTCATGTCCTTTGTGGAATACCTCAACAAGAACAAGGAACCCGTCCATTCAGAAATCCTCTATTTCAAGGGAGAGCGCCAGGACACGGTGATCGAGCTGGCCCTTCAGTACAATCAGAGCTACAACGAAAAAATCCTCACCTTCGCCAACAACATCAACACCAAGGAGGGAGGGGCCCACCTGGCGGGCTTCAAAGCGGGCCTCACCCGGTCCATCAAGCACTATGCCGTTCAAAGCAAGATGTCCAAGGGGGATGTGGAAAAGCTTTCGGGGGATGATGTCCGTGAGGGACTCACGGCCATCGTGAGCGTCAAGCTTCCTCAGCCCCAGTTCGAAGGCCAGACCAAGACAAAACTGGGAAACAGCGAAATGAAAGGTCTGGTGGAAAACCTGGTCTACGAAAAGCTTTCCGTCTACTTTGAAGAACACCCCAAGACCATCAAGGGCGTCCTTGAAAAGGTGCTGGAGGCGGCAAGAGCGCGGGAGGCGGCCCGGCGTGCCAGGGACCTGACGCGGCGCAAGGGAGTTTTGAGCGATCATTCCCTTCCGGGAAAGCTGGCCGACTGCCAGGAAAGGGACCCGTCCCGAAGTGAAATATTCATCGTCGAGGGAGATTCCGCAGGGGGTTCGGCCAAGCAGGGACGGGACCGGAAGTTCCAGGCCATTCTGCCTCTGCGGGGCAAGATCCTCAACGTGGAAAAAGCCCGGTTTGACAAGATGCTTGAAAACGCGGAAATCCGAACCATGATTTCCGCCCTGGGCACTGGGGTGGGCAAAGACGAGTACAATCCGGACAAACTGCGCTACCACAAGACCATCATCATGACCGACGCGGACGTGGACGGCGCTCACATTCGAACCCTCTTGCTCACCTTTTTCTTTCGAATGATGCCCGAACTCATCGAGAGAGGGAATCTCTACATTGCCCAGCCCCCCCTTTACAGAGTGACCGTGGGCAAGCAGGAAACCTACCTGAAAGATGAGGAATCCCTCGATACCTTTCTCCTGAGCCGCGCCGTGGCCAAAAGGGAAGTTTACCTGGAGGGGCAGGGGGAATCGGTGCCTTCAGAAGAGCTGATTCAACTCATGAAAACTTTTTCCCGATACGAGGAGCTTCTGGACAGACAGGTCCACAAGGGCATGCCCAGGGATCTGGTCGAAGAGATCGTGAAAATCATCAGCTCATATGAACTTTCTCCCACGGAAGGGGACATCATGACCACCCTTCTGGAGGGGTTGCAAAAGGCGGGCTACGAAGTCCGGCCTTTGGGCGAAGGGCAAAGGGAACCGGTACTGGACCTGGAAGTGTGGAAGGTTCAGGACTCCAATGGTCAGGTTCGCGTGCGCGTGCAGCACCAGACCGTGGAGTCGGTGGAGTTCAAGAAGCTCTCGGAACTCTACGAAAAACTGGAAATTTTTCATCACACTCCCTACACGGTGAAAGAAAACGAGAGAGAGTTGCTCTTCGACCATCCCAGGGAACTCTTTCAGTACCTCATGGAGGAAGCCAAGAAAGGTCTGGGAATACAGAGGTACAAAGGTTTGGGTGAAATGAATCCGGAACAGCTCTGGGAGACCACCATGAACCCGGAAAAACGCACCCTCATGCAGGTGAGGATCGAAGACCAGTACCAGGCCGACGAACTCTTCACCACGCTCATGGGCGACCGGGTGGAACCCCGCCGCGATTTCATTCAGATCAACGCGCTGGATTTCAGAGAACTGGACATCTGACCTTTCCGCGCAGCTGATGGTCCGGGGACTCCCCCTGCGGAACCCAACAAGCATTCAACTCCATTCCAAGGGATGGCTCAATGGAATTAAAACCCCTCAATATAGAAGACGAAATCAAGCTGTCATACCTGGATTACGCCATGAGCGTGATCATCGGCCGGGCCATTCCCGATGCCCGCGACGGACTCAAACCGGTGCACCGGCGCATCCTCTATGCCATGCACGAGCTCAGGAATGATTACAACAAACCCTTCAAGAAATCAGCCCGCGTGGTCGGTGACGTCATCGGTAAATATCATCCCCATGGAGATTCGGCCGTTTACGATGCTCTGGTGCGCATGGCCCAGGACTTTTCCATGCGCCATCTCATCGTCGACGGACAGGGGAATTTCGGTTCTGTGGACGGGGATCCCCCTGCCGCCATGCGATACACCGAAGTGCGCATGCACCGCCTGGGTCACGAGTTTCTGAGAGACATCGAAAAGGAAACGGTGGCCTTTGAGCCCAACTACGACAACTCCCTCCTCGAACCCGCTGTGCTGCCAAGCCGCGTTCCCAACATTCTGCTCAATGGTTCCTCGGGAATCGCCGTGGGCATGGCCACCAATATACCCCCTCACAACCTGGGGGAGATTTGCCGGGGCCTGATCCTTCTTCTGGACAAGCCGGAAATCACCATCGGGGAACTCATGGAGGAGATTCCGGGCCCTGACTTTCCAACGGGCGGCTTCATCTACGGGCTGGAAGGCATTCGGGATGCCTATGAAACGGGGCGGGGCATCGTCAAGATGCGGGCTCGAATGGAGGTGGAAGAATCGGGAAAACGAACTCACCTCATCGTCACGGAACTGCCCTATCAGGTGAACAAGGCAAGGTTGCTGGAAAGAATCGCCGAGCTGGTGAAGCTCAAGAAAATTGACGGCATCACCGATCTTCGGGACGAGTCCGACAGGCAGGGCATGCGCATGGTGCTCACTCTCAGGCAGGGAGAGGAGCCCAAAGTCCTGGAGAATCAGCTCTACAAGCACACGGCACTGGAAAGCACTTTCGGAGTCATCATGCTGGCGGTGGTGGACAATAAACCCCAGGTCCTGAACCTCAAACAGCTCCTTCAAAATTTCATCGGTTTTCGACGCCAGATCGTCGTGCGCCGCACTCAGTATGAACTCAAACAGGCTGAAAAAAGGCTCCACATTCTGGAGGGCCTGAAAAAAGCTCTGGACAATCTCGATGAAGTCATCCAACTGATCCGGGCCGCCACGAACCCTCCCGAAGCCAAGCGCCAGCTCATGGAACGCTTTGAGTTCACCGATGTTCAGGCTCAGGCAATCCTCGACATGCGGCTGCAGCGCCTCACAGGGCTGGAACGGGACAAGATCATTGAGGAATACCATCAACTGTTGAAAGAAATCGAAAGATTGCAGCAGATTCTTTCCTCCTCCGCCCTGGTGGATCAGGTGATTCGCGAAGAAATCGAGGAACTGGAGCAGCAGTTCGCCGATCGACGGAGGACGGAAATCGTTCCCGATTCGGGCGCCATCAACATCATGGACCTCATCGCGGAAGAAGAGATGGTGGTCACCATCTCCCGCGCCGGCTACATCAAAAGAACGCCCCTGTCCATTTACCGAAGCCAGAGGAGGGGAGGAAGGGGAAGAAGCGGCATGAGCACTCGGGAGGAGGACCTGGTCTCGAGTCTTTTCACCGCCTCCACTCACGATTATCTCCTCGTCTACACCAATCGCGGACAGGTCTACTGGCTCAAGGTCTATGAAATTCCCGAAGTGGGGCCCGCCGCCAGCGGAAAGGCCATGGTGAACCTTTTGCCCCTGCAGCCGGAAGAAAAGATGCAAACCATTCTGGCGGTCAAGGAATTCAAAGAAGGCTATTACACCATCATGGCCACCAGGAAGGGCATCATCAAAAAAACCAGTCTTTCCGCCTTTTCCCATCCCAGGTCCAACGGCATCCGGGCCATCGTGCTGGACGATGACGATGAGCTCATCAGCGTGGTCATGACCGACGGAAGCCAGGAAATCTTTCTCATGAGCAAAGCGGGCAAGTCCATACGGATCCGGGAAGAGGAATTTCGTCCGCTGGGCCGTGTGAGCCGGGGGGTTCGGGGAATGAATCTGGACGGAAGCCAGCTGGTGGGCATGGACACCATCGAGAAAGGAAAGTCCATGCTGGTGGTGACGGAAAAAGGTTTTGGCAAGCGCACTCCCGCCGAAGACTACCGGGCCCAGACCCGGGCAGGAAAAGGGGTCATGAACATTCGAATCACGGAACGCAACGGCAGCGTGGTGGGGTTTCGGCAGGTGACCGACGAAAATCAGATTCTCATGATCACCGACAACGGCCGCCTCATCAGGATTCCCGCCGAGCAGATTCGAAAAATCGGGCGCGTGACCCAGGGTGTGAAACTCATGTATCTGAATGAGGGAGAAAAAATCGTGGATCTTGAAATTCTCAAAGATCCGGAAACCATAAAGGAAGAAATGGAGGATTGATGGAAATCACCGGTCCCATCGGGGTTCTGGGAGGTGGCAGCTGGGGAACCACCCTGGCTCAGGTGCTGGCTCAGAAAGGGCATGACGTTGATCTATGGGTCTTCGAAAAAGACCTTTGCGAGACCATCAGAGCAAAGCGCGAAAACACGACCTATCTTCCCGGTTATCCCCTGAGCGAACGCATCACGGCGCACCATGACCTTGAAATGGTGGTCAAAGGCCATTCCCTGCTGGTCATGGTGGTGCCTTCTCACGTTTACCGAAAAGTGGTCACGGGCATACTTCCCCACATGAACGAATCAGCCATCGTGGTCAATGCCACCAAGGGGATTGAAAACGAAACGCTCCTCACCATGTCGGGAATCTGGAAGGAGCTCATGCCTCACCTCCAGTTTGCCCATTATCTATGCCTCTCGGGCCCTTCATTCGCCAGGGAGGTGATTCGCAAAGCTCCCACGGCCATAACCCTCGCGGGGGAGGACCTGGAGCTCGCCAAAAGCGTTCAACAGGTGTTCTCCACCAGACACTTCCGGGTCTACACGAGCCTTGACATCATGGGGGTGGAACTTTCGGGAGCCCTGAAAAATGTCATCGCCCTCGCGGCGGGAGCATGCGACGGCCTGAATTTCGGTTATAATACCCGTGCAGCACTCATCACACGGGGCCTGGCGGAAATGTCGCGCCTCGGGGTTGCAATGGGGGCGACTCCATTGACTTTTTCGGGTCTTGCAGGAATTGGAGACCTCCTGCTCACCTGCACGGGGGATCTGAGCCGCAATCGAACCGTGGGAAAAAAGCTGGGACAGGGAATGAAAATCGAGCAGATTCTGGGGGACATGAAGATGGTGGCGGAAGGGGTCAAGACAGCCCGCTCCGTTTACCATCTTTCCAGAAAACTGGACGTGGACATGCCCATCTGCAGCAGGGTCTACGAGGTCATCTATGAAAACAAGGATCCGCAGGCAGCCGTGAGCGAACTCCTCGAGCGCGATTTGAAGCACGAACTGGAATGGGAGTGACCCTTCATGGAGGGATGTCAGGAAGCCCCATGCCTTGACGTCCCTCTCATCCCCCAAAGGCTTTCATCCCTTCACAGCAAGCGGTTTGTCTCCATGAGCCCCTCCCGCCAGGCCAGTTTTGCGAAACCAAGGGTTTTCATCGGTTTTCTCGCTGACTCCCTTAAAAAAACAAAAAAGAAACATTTCACGATTTGCAAGTAGAACTCACCGATGGTCTTGTTCTATGATATACGATTGCTAAATCATTAGCCGGTGTCCTGAAACGAAAACATCTTTCTCAGATCACGGATTTTGCCGCCCCAGGAAAAATCAAGCACCCGTCATCTTCACAAGAAAACCTGGCTTTTTGGTGCGCTTCATCCGTACACTCTTTTGGTTCATGTTGAGCGGAAAAAATGAAATCCTTTCCCATTTCAAAAATCTCTGTCTGCTGCGGTCTTTCTAATCTCCAGACTTTATGGAGTGTCCCATGCCCGGAAACATTGACATGATGACAAATCAGCAGGAAACATTCCGCGGAGGTTCTTTCTCTGAAAGTTCCCAGCTTTATATTCAGCAAAGGGTGCGGGAAAAAAAGAAAAGTTACGAAAATTATAATTTCAAGCGCCATCAGGAAGAGGCTCTGTCCACCTTTTTCGACCTGGCCCAGGAATTCACAAGCATTGATCACTTCTACCAGATCTGTGTCCTGGTGCCCCAGGAGTTCCTCAACATCGAGAGCAGGCTCTACGTTTTCGAACAGAAAAGTTCCAGGCTGGTCCAGGTGTGCACCAGTTTGGAGGGATTGATTCCGGAAAACCGGCGAAGGGACTGTGAGCTGGAGGTGAGAGAGACTCCCTACGAAACCCGGGAAAGTTTGATTTACCCCATTCCGGGCAATGAGGCGTTGACCCGTTCCGTGCCTTTTCTCACACGAAGCTCCATTCTGGGTTTATTCGAAGTTTGCCCCAAAGACAGGACCCAACCCAATGACAGGTTTTTTCTTGAAAAATTTTCCAACCGCATTGGGTTCCAGCTGCATCAGAAGCTGTTGATTCGTCAAAATATCAATCATTTGAAATTTATCAATCAATTGCTCTCAGATATCGAACACAACGTCATCAACCCGAACATGCACTACAAGCTCTTCCTGCTTCGATTCAGAAAAGGCATGCAGGCCCACCGGGCCCTGGAGGAGGAACTCGAGGAAATCCTTTTCAAGGAAAAAGGTTCTGTGCATTCTTTTGAATCCAGGCTCAGGGAACTCAAAAGCCGAATGACCAGAATCAATGCCAACATGGAAAAGGAATGGAACGCCTTTTCCAGGCATTATGAACACACCAGTCTTTTTCTTGAAACCCTGCTTCGCAAAGATCACTTCGAAAAGGGAACCTATGTGCTGCGAAGGCAAACCTGCAATTTTCTCAAGGAGATCGTGGAGCCCCTTTTCGACCGGTATTTTCACATGTTCCGCAAGCGCAACATTGCCGTGGACAACCTTCTGGAAGGCGTCCCCGATGATCAGGTGACCCTCTACGTGGACAAGGGTCTCATTTCTCAGGTGTTTGACAATATCTTTTCCAACGCCATCAAGTACACTCAGGAAGTGGAAGACCAGCTGGGCAACAAAATCAAGATTTTTTCCTGCAACAGAAAGATTTTGAAGGATTTTTTCAAAGAGGGAACCAATGGAGTGAGGTTCAGTTTCTTCACCACGGGGAGGCCCCTCAATGAAGAGGAAGCCCAGAAGATATTTGAAGGAGGCTATCGCACCCTTTCAAACATTCATGAGAAAGGCACGGGGCATGGACTCAATTTCGTCAAAAATGTGGTGGAGGTCCACGGCGGCATTCTGGGGTGCGAACCCCAGAAATATGGCAACCTCATTTATTTCGTTTTGCCTTTGAAGTGAAGCTGCCCGATCTTTTCCCCAACAGGGGGATGAGGCTCAAACTCAAAGAGCCGCCCGGGCCCGGGCGGCTCTTTGAGTTCCAATGCGTTTCAACTCACGAACAGGCGCAGCCGCCTCCACAGGAGGAAGCGCCGGGCTCATTGTTGATTTCCACCACCTGAACGTCGAAGGAGAGCGTGCGGCCGGCCAGGGGATGATTGAGGTCCAGCATGACCGTATCTCCGGAAACATCTTTCACGGTGGCGGGAAACTGGCCCTGTGAGGGGTCCTGCAGCACCAGAACCTGGCCCACTTCCGGTTGAAAGTCCTGGGGAAAGTCAGCTCGGTTGAACTGTCTTTCCAGGCTTTCGTCCCGCTGACCGTAGGCTTTGTCCGCTTCCACAGTGAAGGACTTTTTCTCGTTTTCCTCCATGCCCATCAGAGCATTTTCAAAACCCGGTATGACTTCATTGGCTCCCATATGAACTTCCAGGGGCTGACATCCCTGGCTGGAATCAAAGATTTGACCGTCGTTGAACTTGCCCGTGTAATGCACCTTCACATAATCGCCTTCTTTGACCTTGTTCGTCATTTAAATCTCCTCAATTTTTCCACAGAAAGAAACTTTTCGTAAACCAAATGTCCCTTCTGAGAAAGGATTCAAAAAAAAGAAGCGCGATTCAAACCGAATAAATCGCCGCTCCGTTATCTGAAATACTAAGTCAGGAAGCTCATGAAGGCAAGTCTATGGATGCGTTTTTCAGGCTCACACCCCCTCGTGGAAGCTCCTTCAGGTTGCTGGGAAGCTGTTCCAGAAAACGGTAAAGCACTTCGCGAGCTTCCCGGGAATTTTTCACATCGTTCAACAAAACCGTCACCGCCAGAATTTCTTCACCCGGCGCGTGCACATAACCTGAAAAGGCCACCACATCCCTGAGGCTTCCCGTCTTGCCCCGCAGCGTCACAGGAGATTCCCGCAGCCTTCTTCTCAAGGTCCCTGTATGCCCGTTCATGGCCAGGGAGGCCATGAACTTGGGCCCATGGTCAAAATCATGGTGAAAATCCACAAGGATTCTGGAAAAAGCCCTGGCACTCACCCCACAAAGGCGGCTGAGACCGGAACCGCTGTCAATGGAAAACCCGGACGGAGAAATGCCCATGGACCTGAGATGGCCCTCCACCACCCTGATGCCTTTTTGCTTTGTTCCCGGTTCTCCGTAGACTTTGGCTCCCAGAGCGCGGAGCAGCATTTCCGCCATGAAGTTGTTGCTGAAGCGATTGAGGCCAAAGAGCAAGTCTCCAAGAGGCTCCGATTCATGCACCACCAACGGCAGCGCACGGGACGGAACCTTGCCCGGCCGCACTCCCCCCTGCACCCGAACGCCCGTTTCTTTCAATGTTCTTTTGAAGGAGTGTCCAAAAAAAGCCCATGGATTTTGAATGTTGAGCGTGAATTCCAGGGGTTCCCCGGAAGAAAGGGAAATTTCTCCTGCAAGGACAAACCCTTCACGGCCATCCTCCTTCGCACCCCCGGAGAAGAGGTGAAGATTTTGTTCCGGCCGTCCCCCCACCGTCCTGGATTGATTTTTCAGAAGGACGTATTCACTGCGGGGAAACCAGGTGACCCGGCCGGGTTCGCCTGCCATGGCACCGGGAACCACGCTGAAGGTGATGGTGTTGAAATCCAGGGCGGTGCCGGAAATGACGGGATTGTAGGGGCGGCTGCAGCGTTCATCGATGCAGATGTGCTCCATGGAAGGATCAAAGTGGTGATTGTCCACCACAATGTCTCCCTCTATCCGCTCTATGCCCGCAGCTCTCAAGCGGTGAGCCATTTTCCAGGCTTTTTCTCCTGTGAGAAATATGTCCCCTTTGCTCCTGATCCACAGATCTCCGGGCAGGATATTTCCCTGAATGGACCGATCCACGTAAAGGACCGTTTCAAAACGATGGTGGGGGCCCAAAGACTTCAAAGCCGCATGAGTGGTCAGAATTTTTACGAGAGATGCAGGGACAAGGGGCTTTTCGGCATTGTTCTCAAAGAGAACCTTGCCGTCAGCAGTGGAAACGATGTCCACGGCCACCTGGCCGGCGTGCCGGGAAAAACTGGAAAGGGAAGACTGAAAAAAACAAGCCCCTTTCACCGTCCCGGAAACCTGAAGAACCAGGCCGAACAGGATGCACACCGCTGGAACCATCCTGAAGCTTCTAGGTTTTCCCATAGCAAAGCTCGTCAAAGATGTCCCAAAATTCAGGAAAAGATTTGGCCACGGACTCGGCACCCAGAATCTGCACACCCTCCACGCGAAGACCCGCCAGAGCGCAACTCATGGCGATGCGGTGATCGTCATGGGCTTCCAGCGCTTCGCCGGGCGAACGCACCCGGCCCCCTTCAATGATGAGGCCGTCCTCCAGCTCTTCCACGGGAACTCCCAGCTTGCCCAATTGGGAAGCCACCACATGCAAACGGTCCGATTCCTTCACCCGGAGGTGCGCCACATTGCGGATATGGCTTCGCCCCTGGGCAAAAGCCGCCACAAGGGCCAGGGTGGGCACCATGTCGGGCATGCGGTTCATGTCCATGTCCACGGGCCGAAGCACCTCCGGGCCCACGACCCGCACACTCTCATCATTCCTGTAAACACGGCATCCCATCTGTTCAAAAACGGAAACCAGGCCGCAGTCCCCCTGCACACTTCCGGGACGGATGGGGTGGGTCTCGATGTCTCCCCCCGTGATGGCCGAAGCTGCCCAGAAATAGGAAGCCGACGAGCAGTCCCCTTCCACCGTGTAGGTCCTGGAGCGATAAACCTGCGGCGCCCGTATTTTTATCCGGTGTTCGTCGAGCCACTCAAAATCAATCCCCCATTCCTCCATCATGGCCAAAGTGATGGCCACATAAGGAAAGGAAGCCACGGGATCATTCCAACCCACCGTCAGGTCTCCCAGGGCGCAAGGAGCTGCAATGAGCAGCGCGGACAGGAACTGACTGCTTTGAGTGGCATCCACCCGGACCTCCCCTTTTTCCAGTCCCCGGCTCTCAATTTCAATGGGTGGAAAACCTTCATTTCCCAGACACTTCACTTCAACGCCAAGACTCCTGAGAGCGTCCACGATGGGTCCCACGGGCCGTTCCCGAAGCCGGGCCGTTCCGTCAAAAAGAACAGCTCCCCGTCCCACGGCAGCCACCGCCGGAAGAAGGCGCATGCTGGTGCCACTGTTTCCAAGAAATACCGGTTCTTTCGGCTGGCTCCACTTCTCCGCCGGAGGCTGCACCCGCACTTTGTCCTTTTCCCACTGGATGTCCACTCCCAGCATTCCGAGGGCTTTTGCCGTCAACTCCGTGTCCTGGGCGAAGAGAGGATTCAGGATTTCACTGGTGCCCTGTGAAAGGGCTGCCATGAGCAGCGCTCTGTGGGTGATGGATTTGGAGCCGGGAATGCGCACTTTTCCCCTCACCCTCTGGGCAGTTTTTATGGTTTTGAGGATTTCATTCATTGGGCTTCACCGCCTTTTGAAGGGTTTCTCGCATGGCCCCCATCACCTCTTCATGAATGGCGGGAATGTCCAGCCAGAATTTGAGCTGCTCCACACCCTGGTGAAGGAGCATTTCAAGACCGGAAACAACGGTGCATTCCGCTTTCAGGGCCTGTCTGACAAAAGGTGTGTGCAGGGGACGATACACCGTGTCCATGACGACCATCCCTTTCTGAAAGAGCTGTGGAGGGACAATGACTTCCGATGAATGGCCTGCAAGCCCCACGGGAGTGCACTGCACCAACAGATGCGGGTTCAGGCTTGCCAGTTTTCCGGGAAGCTCCTCGAGAGGAATGAAAGAACATTGAAAGGCCTTTGCCAGGGATGCGCCCCGTTCTACTCCCCGGTTGCAGACGGTCACATCCACCCCTTCCTGCTGAAGACCGTAGACCACGGCTCTGGCAGCTCCTCCGGCCCCCAGGACAAGGCCCCTTTTTCCTTTCAGGGGCGAAACGGAAGCCAGGGCCGCATTGGAACCCTTCCAATCGGTGTTGCATCCTGCCCAGCCGTCACCCACTCTTTTCAGGGTATTCACGGCACCGATGACGCGTGCCGTTTCGTCCACCTCCTGCGCCGCAAGCAAGGCTGCTTCCTTGTGGGGAAGGGTGACGCTCAATCCTTTGAATCCCACTTTGTGAAGCACTGAAAGCTCTTCAGGGAATTCGTCCAGCTGCAGGGCCACGTAAACGGCCTGGTGGCCCATCCGTTCAAATGCGGCATGCATCATGACCGGGCTCAGGCTGTGATC
>PXBG01000010.1 GCA_003566995.1 Syntrophobacteraceae bacterium | reverse complement strand
TGGTTGGAATTTCGGGCGCCGTGCTGTTCGCATTCTTTCATGCCAGAGGGGTGAGCAGTCCTTTACAGCGATTGTCGAGAGAAATGCGTCGCGTTGGCGAGGGGGAGTTTTCCCGAAGCATTGACATCAGGACTCCGAAGGAAGTCAACGAACTTGCCAGGACTTTCAACTGGATGACCCTGAGACTGGGTGAACTGGACAGGCTCAAGTCGGACTTTACGGCTCATTTTTCCCATGAGTTGAGAACTCCTCTCACGGCCATAAAGGAAGGCAGTGCCATTTTGCTGGAAGAGTTTCCTGGAAAGCTCAATGATTCTCAAAGGGAGATCCTCGCAGTGATCAACGGCCATGCGGATCAATTGTCGCAAACCATTTCCTCCATTCTGGATTTATCAAAAATGGAGGCAAACATGATGGAATACGATTTTGTTCCCTGTGATCTGAGAAACATCATGGAGAAAAGCGTCAGGAAAGTGGACTTGATCACCAGACGCAAAATGTTGTCCGTTGAAATCGTGACGAGTGATGCTCTGCCTATCCTGCAACTGGACGAGTTGCGCATGCAGCAGGTGGTGGATAACCTTCTGGGCAACGCACTCAAATATACCCCCAGCGGCGGGCGGATCGTTCTGGAAGCCTCGGTGTTCGATGGTGATGCGGAAGCTTTGAAAGAATTGCGTGTTCGTGTTTCAGATTCAGGGGAAGGGATACCCCTGGACCAGCGGGAAATGATATTTGAACGATACTATCAAGGGTCAAACAGCCGAAGGACATCCACTCATGGAACGGGTCTCGGACTGGCCCTGGCGCGCTTCATTGTGGAGGCGCACGGTGGAAGAATCTGGACGGAGAATGTGGCGGATTCTGGTGCCACCTTCGTATTTTCTTTGCCCATGGAGTGAAACGATGCAGGTTTTTTCCAGCCCGGAAAATGGTGGCTTTCACAGGAGTTGTTTTGGCTGGGGTCATGTTCAAAAGTTCTCTCGCATGATGATGGGGATTCTTGTGCTGGGGGTTTTGATGGCAGGTCCTTTTGGGTGTGCGCCTCACATCCAGGAAAGAGTTCACACGGTTCATGTTTTTCCACCGAGTGAGGTCATGAAGAGCCATGAATACGGGGCATTTCGAGAAAAAAATCTTGAGGCCCTGGAGTTTTGTGAATGGAATCACGACTGTGATGTGGCCCTTTTCAATCTCGCTTTCGTTCATGTTTACCCCTTGTCTCCCTTTTACGACATGTCGGAGGGGATCCGCTATCTGGATGATCTCATAGGCAGGTATCCTCAAAGCCCCCTGGCCTATCAAGGCCGGGTTTGGGTCTCGCTCATCAGAGAAAGTCTGCTGGCGGAACAGGGGAGGAGAGAGTTGAGCGGCAGGATTCAATCCAAGGATTGGGCCATCAGGCATAAGGACACCACGATCAAGTCCAAGGAAACCACCATTCAAAAACTGCGCGAACAGATTGAACGTCTGCGTCAGATAGACTTGGAGATTGATCAGAAAGAAAGAGAGTTGCTTCATTAAGGGAAATCTTATGGAAGGCGAAAAAGTTTTGGTAGTGGACGACGACAAAGGATTGCTCACCCTCATGCGCGCACGACTGGAGGGGGCTGGTTACAATGTTTATCCGGCCGATTCGGGAGAGCAGGCGCTCGTGTCCGCACAGGAGGAAATCTTCAATGGTGCCGTGTTGGATCTTAAGCTGGGAGACACTGACGGGATATCCTTGCTGGAAAAGCTGCTCGTTCATCAACCCAATCTGCCGGCTATCATTTTGACTGCCTATGGGAGCATTTCCATTGCCGTGGAAGCGACAAAAAAGGGAGCTTATGATTTTCTCACCAAGCCCTTTGAGGCCAAAGACCTTCTGTACCGGCTGGAAAAAGCCATCGAATTTGGCAAACTCAAGGTTGAAGTGGATCGTCTGCGGAACCTTTTGAAGAACAAGTACCATTTTGACAACATCATCGCTTCCAGTCAAAAGATGCAGGAAGTTTTGGGCCAAATCACACAAATCGCTCCCACCGATTCCACCGTCTGTCTCTATGGGGAAAGCGGGACCGGAAAGGAACTCATCGCCAAATCCATTCACATGCGCAGCAACCGAAGCCAGAAGCCCTTTGTCGCCATCAACTGCGGTGCCATACCCGAGGGGTTGCTGGAAAGTGAACTCTTCGGCCATGTGAAGGGTGCTTTTACGGGGGCGGAACAAAACAAAAAAGGGTTGTTGCAGCAGGCAAACGGAGGAACTCTGTTTCTGGACGAGATCGGAGACCTTTCACAGGCTCTGCAGGTGAAACTCCTGAGGGCTTTTCAGGAAAGGGAGTTTTATGCAGTCGGCGGGGTGCAGCCCATGACCACCGACATTCGACTGCTTGCCGCAACCAATCAGGACCTGGAAAAGGCCATCGCCGAGGGGCGATTCCGGGAGGATCTTTACTACCGCATTCATGTCATACCAGTCTATCTTCCTCCCCTGCGAGAACGGCGGGAGGACATTCCCTTGCTGGCTCAGCATTTTCTCAACCGTTTCAATGAGGAAATGAACAAGAACATTCAAGGTTTTTCTCCCGATGCCATGCAGGAACTGATGCTGCACCGGTGGCCGGGAAACGTTCGAGAGCTGGAGAATGTGGTGGAAAGGGCTGTCGCCCTTTCCATGCAGGAAGTGATCACCTCCCCCAGCCTGCTGCTGGGAGCCCAGAAACTTTCCACCAAGGACAAAGATCGCGAATCATCCATTCTCACCCTGAACGAGGCGCGGGAAGAATTCGACCGGGCTTATCTTTCCCAGCTCCTCACAGCCACTCACGGCAATGTATCAAAGGCCGCATCCATGGCCGGACGTTATCGTCCCGAATTTTACAAGCTTCTGAGAAAGTACGGCCTTCAACCCTCTGTCTTCAAAAACTGATGATGGCGAGAATTTCAAGTCCGGGCAGCCTGTAGGGTATTGACTGCAGGTGTGTAGGCTTTTTCATGCCACAAGTTAATGACCAGGTTTTTTGGAATGGTCAGCAGAGGTCCTCCTGAGTCAAACCGATGTTTAATGTTTATTGATTCCAATGGATTGGAGTTTTCAGGCCCCATCGGCCAATCCTTGGGGCGCAAAATGATTTCCACGTCCCAGGCCAATGAAATCTTCTCATCGAAACGGGCCTTATGGGGACAAAAGCACAATTATTTCAGATTGTTGTGACCTTAAGAAGGGAGAAGGGTTTTTCAGGGAGGGCTGCTCAGGAGCATATCAAAAGCAATACACTTTTTTGCGGGGCAACCATGCGAGTCCAAAAAACCGAAAGAAAAGGGGTGCCCCTTCTCTTTTAAGTGTTGAGATTTATTTGATTTAAAATCATGTGCGGCGGAACGGCAAAAAAAGGTTTTTCTGGTGATTCTTGGCACTTTAACTGCTTATCTGATTCTCCTGACAAAGCATGTGACGGTTTTTTGGGAATGGAGAGTTTTGAGGGAGTGTATATGGAAAGGCTTTTGGGTCACAAGCGTGTTCTCAAAATTGGCATTGTCATCGGACTGGTTTTTTTCCTCGCTGGTTGTTCCGGTTTGAGCAAGCGCGAACAGCGCATGCTCAGTGGAGGAGCCATAGGATCTGCCGCAGGAGTCGGTGTGGCCGCAGTTGCCGGAGGATCTCTTCTTGTGGGAGGGGCTGCGGGTGCGGCCGCCGGCGCCATCGGTGGGCTCGTGGTGGAGGAGCTGGATAAACGTTGAGATTGAGCTCCATGAATTTTAAGGAGGAAGCCATGGCAAAGATATTGCTCGTGGATGATGATGAGCTTTTGCGCTCTCTTTTGAAGGACGCCCTGGAACAGGTGGGGCACCAGTGTGCGGAAGTGGAAAACGTTTTTCAAGCCAAAGAATCTCTCATGGGTGAGAGGTTTGATGTGGTTCTTTCGGACTTCAACATGCCCGGTGAAAACGGGCTGGACTTGTTGGCTCACGTGTTGAAATGTCATTCCCGCACGGCCTTCATCATGATGACGGCGAGTGCCCTGCCCCATATGCAAAAGAAAGCTCTCGACCTGGGAGCCGATGGCTACCTGACCAAACCTTTTCCCCTCAAATCTCTTGTGGAGCTCATAAAAGAGGCCATGGTGAAAAAAGGAAGGCGCACGGGAAGGAAGTCCAGGAGAAAACTGCCCACATGTTTCAATTTGCAGCGTCTCCCCCTGCACCAGCTTTTCACGGTCAAAGGAATGAAGATAGCCTAGGCCTTGTGGTCAGGTTCCAGGGAGCAGTGTCTCTGCCCGTGGCTCGCTTCATTGGGATTCCCTGATCACAAGGCCCTGCATGTTTTCATTCCTGTTGAAGTCTGCAGCAAATTTCAGGGCGGCTTCACGGCTTTTAAAAGTACCCACCAAAACGCGATTCCACCGTCCACTGTCCCTGAGTTCCAGAGTCTCGATACGCGTCTCGTAGCCTTTTTCCCTCAGTTGTCTCATGAGGTTCTGAGCATTTGAGATCTCTTTGAGGGATCCGACCAGAAGGGTGTAGTATTCAGCGGTCCCTTTGATGGAAGGGTCACTTTGTGAACTCACCCTGTTCCCTGATTGAGTGGGGGAAACACTCCTCTCTGGCGCGGCAGTCTCTTTTGCTTTCTTTTCCCTTTTGGTCAGAATGCTTTGCTGTCCTGAAGAATCCTGTTTTTTGTCCTGGCTGTTCACCGGTTGCATGAGCGAGTTTTTTTCACCGGTTTGAGTGAGATCCTGAAAATACGTGAGGGATGCGAGCATTTTTTCAGGTGTTTCCCATGTTTCAGCGGCATTTTCAGGAGGAGGCGCCTGTTCTCTGTCCAGGGTCAGAAAGCGAAGGACATCGTTTCTGAGGCTGCTCTCCTTATGGTCGGTCAGGGGAAGTCCCCTGCCAACGAGAACTCCAAAGACGAACATCCAGGTGAAACCCATGAGAAGCCCCGCAGTGGCAAGGAGGATTTGAAGCCGGGTGACTTGGAGCCGGTAGTGTTTCGGCTCCTGGCGTGCTTCTTCCACAGCGGCGCGGGAGTTTTTTCTGGCTGGTGTGGCCATTGAAAACAGCCTTTCCCTTGACAGGAATCTCACATTCTATGAGGGGCATCCACTCCCAGAAGATGCAGGGCATTGGCAATGACCTCTTTCACGGCGGCAGCCAGACAAAGCCTTGCTTTTGAAAGTTGAAAATCATCCCCAAGAATGCGATTTTGGTTGTAATAACTGTGAAAATTGGAAACCAGTTCATGCAGGTAATAGGGAATCTGGTGAGGCTCCAGTGATCTGGCGCTGCTGGCAAGGGTGGCGGGGTACTCGCCGAGCATCTTCAGAAGCATCGCTTCCTGAGGCAGGTTGAGCCGTTGCATGCATTCCTCCATTTGAAGAGGAGACCACTGGAAAGAAAACCCGCGCTCCCTGGCCACTTCAAAGACCCTGCAAAGTCTGGCATGTGCATATTGCACATAGAACACAGGGTTTTCATTGCTTTGCGTTTTGGCGAGATCCAGGTCGAAATCAAGGGGGCTGTCGGACCTCCGGGTCAAAAATATGTAACGGGCTGCGTCCTTTCCAACTTCATCGACAACCTCCTTCAGGGTCACGAATTCCCCAGCACGGGTGGACATGGCCACGGGTTTTCCACCCCGGAGCAGGTTCACCAGTTGAACGAGAATGATTTGCAGGTCCCGGCGGTTGCGGCCCATGGCCTGAATGCCTGCCAGCATGCGCTCCATGTACCCGTGGTGATCCGCTCCCCAAATGTCCACCAGGAGATCGTAGTTCCGGGAGAACTTGTTTTTATGGTAGGCCAGGTCCGCAGCGAAGTAGGTGCTGATGCCATTGGCCCGAACGACCACCCGGTCTTTTTCGTCGCCGAACTCCGTGCTGCGGAACCACGTGGCTCCTTCATGTTCGTAAATGTATCCTTTCTCCCTCAATTCTTCGATGGTTTTCTCGATGACACCTGCATCATGAAGACCCTGCTCACTGAACCAATTATCAAATCTTATGCCAAAAGCGTCCAGGTCCTCCTGAATCCCCTTGAGTATGCGCTCACCAGTGTACCTGGAAAAATGGGGAAGGGCTTCTTCCAGGGGGACCTTACTGTACCGCTCCCCCACCTCTTCGAAAAACTCCCGGGCCAGTTCCTTCATGTATTCCCCCTGGTAGTGGCCTTCGGGAAATTCCACGGATTCCTTCAGGAGTTCCTGGTAGCGGTAATAGAGGCTGGCACCGAGAGTGTTCATCTGGTTCCCCGCATCATTGATGTAGTACTCCCTGTCCACCAGGTAGCCACACGCACTGAGAATCCTGGCCAACACATCACCCGTGGCAGCTCCCCGCCCGTGTCCTATGTGCAGGGGCCCCGTTGGGTTCGCACTGACAAATTCCACCTGCACCCTTTTTCCCAATCCCAGATTCTGCCTGCCATAGTGAAGGGGATCTGTGAGGATTTCATGGAGAATGCCCAGCCAGGCCTGTGGTTTGACAAAGAAGTTGATGAAACCGGGACCTGCGATTTCTGTCCTCTCAAGGATACCGTGGGTGTCCTCCAGGTGAGCGATGATCTCCCCGGCGATTTCCCTCGGGTTTCGCTTGAGCACGCGAGTGAGAGTCATGGCCGCATTGGTTGCATAATCGCCATGTTGGGTTGCCTTGGGAGTGGTGAGTTCGATGGAGGGGGGGATCAGGCTTGGATTATTTGCCGATTCTAGCAGGGGGGCGATGGCAAGGGAGAGCATTTCCATGATTTTGTCGCGAACGAAGGCCATTTCGGGCTTATCCTCCTCAGAGACTTTGGAAAGGTGAAAAAGTGAAACAGGCCGATATGTTGCCATGCTGCTTCACGTGGCATGTGTGCCGCAGAGCCCCCTCTTAGAGCAGACTCCATTGAATTTTATCAGGAAATTGAGGCATCCATATCATTTTTGCCACAATGGTCAAGGCCAAAGCATTGTACGGGAAAGCCGCCCCTGAAGAAGAGGCCATATGAGCCACCTTTATTTCATTCACTGAAAGATGCATTGAGAAAATGCCGGTTACGGTTTCTTCCCAGGCTGCAAAAAATTTCGTAACTGATGGTCTTGCAAAGGCATGCCATTTCTTCGGCGCTGATTCGGTCCGTTCCCTGCTGGCCGAGAAGGACCGATTCGTCCTCTTCGCAAACATTCTGGATGTGGGTCACGTCCACGGTGATGAGGTTCATGGAGACTCTTCCCACCAGGGGCGCCCTTTGGCCCTTGATGAGAACGGCCCCCTGGTTGGACAGGAGCCTTGAGTAGCCGTCGTCGTAGCCCACGGGAAGTGTGGCGATTTTCATGCTCCTGGGCGTGGTGAAAGTTTTTCCGTAGCCGATGGGCTGACCAGCGGGCACTTGTTTCACTTGCATCACTCTGGTTTTCAAAGCCATGACGGGGCGAAGGGGCACAGGGTGCAAGATTTCGTCCGATGGAGGGGAGCCGTAGAGCATGATTCCGGGACGCACCAGTTGAAACTGAGCATGGGGAAGGTCCAAAAGTCCGGCACTGTTGGCAATGTGGGCATACGAAAAGTTGAACCCGTATTCCCGTGCCAGCTGAAGGGCCTCTCTGAACCTGGCCACCTGAAGTTCACTGTGGGTTTTGTCGGCTTCATCGGCGGCAGAGAAGTGGGAAAGGATGCCCTCCATGTGGAGTCCGGGCAACTCCTTCAGCTGCCCTAAAAATGATGAAAATGTCTCGTGAGGCACTCCCAGCCGTCCCATGCCCGTATCCACCTTCACATGAAAGGGGGCTGTCTTTTGCAGTTTCATGGCAGCATGGCTGAGCGATCTGGCATGGTCCAGCCTGAACAAAACAGGGCGGATATTCTGTGCGATGGCTCCGTGCATTTCTTCGGGCTCTATGCCAAGGAGTACGAGGATGGGCAATTTCAGCCCTGCATTTCTAAGTTTTTCTGCTTCCCAGTATTTGCTCACTCCGAGGAACCGGCATCCCGATTGCGCCAGTTCTTTGGCCACAGGCACCATGCCATGCCCGTAAGCGTCCGATTTGACCACTCCCAGGATTTGCGTTTCCCGCAAGAGATGCTGGCGCACCTGCATGAAATTGTAGCGAAGCGCACTCAAGTCTATTTCCACCCAACTCAAGGGCATTGTGTCCTCCTGGAATTGAAATTTGGCGCAGGTTGAGGCGATTTGCAGGATTTCACGAGACTTCTTTGCAATCAAAACAAAATATGTTAGGGCATTTGAGCGCGGTTGCAAGAATATTTTTGAAGGGACAGCATCATGGGGTTGGGATACCTTTTAACTGTGATCGGTTTGATTTGTTTTCTTGAGGGGCTTCCGTATTTTGCATTTCCCGATCGTTTGAAAAAGTGGCTTCTCACGCTCAGTGAACTGCCCAGCGAGCAGCTGCGTTTCGCAGGAGGAGCCTTGATGCTTCTGGGCCTGTTGCTGGTTTACTGGGGACGTCGTCATGCAGGTGGATGAACATTTTGTTTATGATCTGGCGGCCTATGACTATGAACTGCCCGAAGAACTGATCGCCCAGGTTCCTGCGGAGTGCCGCGAGAAGTCGCGCTTGCTGGTTCTGAATCGCAGAACGGGAAACATCGCCCACCACCGTTTTGAAGACATCACCACCTTCCTCCGGCCGGGTGATCTCCTGGTCGTCAACAACACAAAAGTGGTTCCCGCCCGTCTCAATGCTTCCAAAGGCACGGGCGGACGAGTGGAAGTCCTTGTTCTCGATCCCCATAGGTCGGTAGAGTCTTCCCCAGGGAAAGGACACGAGTGTCTCCTTCGCTCCTCCAAGCCGGTGAAAGATGGGACGATTCTTCATTTACAGGGGGGTTTGCAGGCAGTGGTGCTTGACAAGGGTCTCAATGGCAGGGCCATGCTCCGCTTTACATCGGAAAAACCTTTGCTGGAACTATTGCAGGATTGTGGAGAAGTACCGCTGCCCCCGTACATCAAAAGAGAATGCCCTGTGCACCGGGTGAACGACCATCTGTGTTACCAGACCGTCTATGCCAGTCGGCCCGGAGCCGTGGCGGCACCAACAGCGGGCTTGCACTTCTCCTCTTCCCTTTTGCACGACCTGTCCGCCATGGGAGTGGAATCGACTGCGGTGACCCTTCATGTTGGGTATGGAACCTTTTCGCCCATACGCGACCCTGATTTCCGCCATCACACCATGCATGCAGAGCACGTGGAGGTGACGGAAGAAGCGGCGCAAAGGATCCAGGCAGCCAAAGAATCGGGAAGAAGAGTCATTGCCGTGGGCACGACGGTTGTCAGGAGTCTCGAATGGGTGGCATCCATGGGGAATGACCTTCGTCCTTTTTCCGGCGCGTGCGATCACTACATCTACCCTGGCTACGAGTTCAAAGTGGTGGATGCCATGATCACAAACTTTCATCTTCCCAAATCCTCGCTTCTGCTTCTCGTTTCTGCCTTTGCAGGTCGGGAAAAAATCCTCAGAGCCTATGAAAAAGCCGTCCTTCACCGTTATCGATTCTTCAGCTACGGCGACGCCATGTTCATTGCGTGACGATGGGCCCGCGTGACATGGGCAGCCCTGTTTTTGCAGAAAGGAAAACAGCTCATTGGAACTTCAGGTCATTGCCCGCGACCATGCTTGCGGCGCCCGGCGCGGTCGGCTCAAAACCGCCCATGGCATCATTGAAACCCCTGTCTTCATGCCCGTGGGCACTCTGGCCACGGTGAAAGGTGTCTCGCCCGAAGAATTGAAGGAACTGGGAGCCACCATCATTCTGGGAAACACCTATCATCTCTATCTCAGGCCGGGCGCGGAGCTTGTGGGGCAACTGGGGGGGCTGCACCGCTTCATGGGCTGGGATCGTTCCATCCTTACAGACAGCGGGGGATTCCAGGTTTTCAGCCTCGCCCGAATCAACAAGGTCGAAGAAGGGGGGGTGGTTTTTCAGTCTCACATCGACGGGTCCCGCCATATGATCAGTCCTGAAACCGCCACCGAAATTCAGATGGTTCTCGGGTCGGACATTGCCATGTGCTTTGACGAATGCAACTCCTATCCCGTTTCCAGAAAATATGCGCGCGAATCCATGGAGCGAAGCGTGCGTTGGGCGGCACGATGCCGCCACCATCACACGGACCCGCAGCAGGCTCTCTTTGGCATCATTCAGGGCAGCGTCCATGTGGACCTGAGAGAGACCTGCCTTGAGCGCCTCCTGGAAATCGGTTTTGAGGGGTACGCTTTGGGAAGCCTTTCTGTGGGAGAATCCAAGGAGCAAATGCTGGAGGTCATGGAAGCGCTTCTGCCTCAAATGCCCGTTTCTCAGCCCCGTTACCTGATGGGAGTGGGAACTCCCGAAGACCTGGTGGAAGGGGTGCGCCTGGGAGTGGACATGTTTGACTGCGTCATGCCCACACGCAATGCAAGGAATGGCATGCTTTTCACACGGGGGGGAAGCATTCAGATCAAAAACAGCCGCTTCGCTCAGGATCCCGAACCCATTGAAAACGGTTGCACCTGCTACACCTGTCAACGGTTTTCAAAGGCTTATGTGAGGCACCTCTTCATGGCCCGGGAGTTGCTGGGGTATCGGCTCAACACCATTCACAACCTTCACCATTATCTCACACTCATGGGAGAGATGCGCGAGGCCATCCAAAAGGGAACCTTCCTCCAATGGCGGCAGCAGTTCTATGAAAACCGGAACCTCCGGGCAGAAAACTCCGGTGGAAATTGATCGAAGCAAATCCCGGCTCTTTCGTGTCCGCCATGGAAACATCAAGGTGAAGAAATTCCCATTGCTTCCGATGATTTGCATCCTGTGCTCGGATCTTTGTGGCAGATGGCTTCGGGAACGCCTGAAAGCTTCGGAGTGTCTTCGATGGTTTTTTTGTGAAAACATCCCTTGAAAAATCTTTGGCGCAAGTCGTGTCTCAATGCAGAGTGCGTCAGAAGCGGATGAACATGCCGGCTTAAAAAAGGGGTGGGATCCTCACAACCTGAAGAACCGGGAAAGTTCTTCTTCCAAAGCGGGACCATCCGTAAAAAGGATGGCATGAAGGCCGAGGTCTGAAGCTGCCACGACATTTTCCCAGGTGTCGTCCACGAAGACGGCCTCTTGGGGTTCAAGATCCATTCTCGAGAGGGTGATTTCGTAAGCGGCTCTTTCCGGCTTGACAACGCCCTCTTCTCCGGAACAAAAAACCACCTCGAAGAGCTCTTCCAAATGCCAGTGGGCCAGCCAGCGATGCAGTCCAGGGGGTGAATTGGAGCAGACGCTCAACTTGAACCTTCCTGCAAGTCTTCTCAGAAGGTGTTTCACATGGGAATCGGGCTTCTCATCCCCTTCATAGCGCCTGCGGAAACATTCAACTTGCTCTGTGCTGTGCAGTCCCAAAGGCCGTCCGACGATATTCCAGTATTCTTCCAGAGTCATTTGTCCGCGAAGAGCATCCTGCCACTCTGAACACTGAAACATGATCCGGTTGATGGAATCCTTTGCCAGTCCAAGGTCCTCTTCATACCTGTGAAACAGGGAAGGGGGCTTTTGAGCGGAAATAACCCTGCCAAAGTCAAAAATTAGGCCCCGAATCATGATGATCTTCCCCTGGAGTGTTTAGAATTGAAAATACAAAGCACCATCTTTTTGCTCTGGTGAACGCAGACCGTCATCATAGCTTTGTTGACGATGAAATTGAAAGAGCATACTCTTTGTCTCGCTTCTTTTCACCTGTATGCAGTGAGGTTACGCCAAATGCTCGGAAAAAAGGGCACCATAGCCATAATGGGTTCGGGTGAGTTGACTTCCACCATGGTTGAAGTCCACAAAGAGCTTTTGAGATCTTTGGGGGAAGGAGCCAGGGCCTTGTTTTTGGACACTCCCGCAGGCTTTCAGCTCAATGCGGATGACCTCTCACAGCGAGCAGTTTCCTACTTCCGGGATCGTGTGGGCCATCCCATGGGCGTCGCCTCCTTCAAGTCCAGGGACAGTCTCGGCACCGGGGAGGCGGAAAAAGCCTATCGCGCCCTGGGGAGCGCCCAATACATGCTCATTGGACCCGGAAGTCCAACCTATGCTCTCTCTCAGTGGCAGGGCACACTCATCCCTGAAATCTTCAAACGACGCATCGAAGAGGGAGCATGCCTGGTGGCGGCAAGTGCTGCTGCCCTCACAGTGGGAAGCTTCACGTTGCCCGTGTATGAAATTTACAAGGTGGGACAAAATCTTCACTGGCTGGAAGGCCTCCGCATCCTGGATCATTTCCGTCTCCCCGTGGTCGTGATTCCTCACTGGAACAATGCGGAGGGGGGCACACACGACACCCGCTTCTGCTACATGGGCGAGTCGCGCTTCCAGCAATTGGAGGAACTCCTGCCTTCGAACCTGTCCATTATGGGGGTTGATGAGCACACAGCCTGCATTCTGGACCTGGAAAAAGGTGCAGGGCGGGTCAAAGGAATCGGGCGGGTGACGCTACGCCGTGATGGCAGTGAAATGAGTTTTCAGCGAGGGGACACTTTTTCGTTCGATCTTTTTTATGGCCCAATGCGCCGGGAATCACCGCAGGAAGTTACTTTTAAAGATGACGTGGCGCCGGATGTGCATCGGGAAGTCGACACCTTCTGGCATCGTGTTCAAGCTCTGGAGGCTGATTTTCACAAAGCTCTGGAAGAGAAATCCCCGGGAAGCGTGGTGAATTCTCTTTTGGAACTGGACCGTGTTCTCTGGCAGGCACATGAGGATCTGGAAGATCCCGAGTTCATCGCCCAGGCACGTGAAAGATATGGGGAACTGCTCGTGCAGCTGGGATTTGTCATGGAAAGCTTTTTCACCGATCGAAAACAATGCCTGAAGCCCCTGGTGGAATCGCTTCTGCAGTTGAGAAACCACTATCGTCAGGAAAAACGATGGACAGATGCGGATGCCCTGCGTCAATGCCTTCAGGAGTCGGGGATCGTCGTGGAAGACACTCCCGAAGGAGTTCGCTGGAATGTCCACCAGGAGGAGTGATTTTTCATGACCCCACATTCATTCCTTCCTGGTGAAAGTGACAGCCGGGTCACCCTGGAGACCCTGGACAGTTATCGCACGCTGTGGCACAGCCACCGGGAAGCTCTGCCCTGCAATTGCCCTTTTGTGTTGCCCCCATGGGTTCAGAGCTGGTGGACCGTTTTCGGTGCGGGAGGGGAGCGTCTCATTTTTTCGGTGCGTCGGGGGCAGAGAGTGATTGGCATGGCCCCCCTGATGCTTCAAGGGGATACGGTACGTTTTCTGGGGGATCCCCGGCTGTCTGATTATTTTGACTGCATCGTTGAGCCGGGAAGGGAAAGGCTTTTTTTTCAGGCTTTGCTGACTCACCTGTCTGCCATGGGAATGAGGAGGGTTTTTCTGGGGCCATCGCCTCCCGACTCTTCCGTCATGACATTCTTTGGGCAAAACAAACCCTTTGGGGGGATGGACTGGTTTTTGACGGAAGATGAGACCTTTTCCCGGGTCAGGCTCCCCCGTTCCTGGGACGAGTTTCTCTCCGGCCTCCATGGAAAGCAGCGGCATGAAGTCAGGCGAAAGTTTCGCCGGCTGCACGAGACGGGTTCAGTGCAATTCCGGAAAGTCAGTGAGGTGGAAAGAGTCCCTCAGGCCATGGACACTTTTCTGCATCTTTTCACCATGAACCGTGCCAATAAGGCGACCTTCATGACGGGGCCCACGGTGCAGTTTTTTCGAACTCTTGCCGTGGCGCTCGCTGAGGAGGGGCTGCTCCGGCTTTTCTTCCTGGAAGTGAATGGCCACCCCGTGGCATCGGTTTTCTGCGTGGACCATGAGGGGACTCGCTACCTCTACAACAATGGATATGACAGCCGGTGGCAGCAAATGAGCGTGGGGACATTGAGCAAACTCATGAGCCTTCAGGACGCCATGGTCGAGGGGTGTGAAGGGTACAATTTTCTCAAAGGTGCGGAAAGTTACAAGGCCAGGCTGGGCGGGCACCCCATCCCGCTCTCCTGTGTTCATGCGGCATTGTCATGAGGCGGCGTTTCCGGAAGGGTATTTTGATGAGCGATCCGGATGAAAGATTGAAAATGAAAACCTTGAAAATTGCCATGATTTGCATGCATTCCAGCCCCATAGGGCGACTGGGGACTCGTGACACGGGAGGGATGAGCGTTTATGTGAATGAATTGGCACAAAGGCTGGCTCGCAAGGGTCACACGGTTGACATCTTCACCCGGGCACAGGATTTGAAAAGCCGGAAGGTCCTCACCCCCCTGCACAATCTGAGAATCATTCATCTGAATGGAGGTCCTTGCGAACCTCTCTCTCAACGCATGCTTTATCCCCACCTGCCAGAATTCTTTCAAAATCTGGAACGGTTCCGGAAAGAGGGTGGAATCCGCTACGATCTCGTGCACAGCCATTATTATCTTTCCGGGCAAGCGGGACGCTGGGCCCAGGAAAGATGGCGGGTGCCCCACCTTCTCATGTTTCACACGCTGGGTTCTCTCAAAAACCGCATCCTCACTTCAGGAAAAGAACCGGATTTCCGGCTTGCCGTGGAAAAATCTCTCGCTGTTCACTGCCATCGGGTCGTGGCTGCCACGGAGAGAGAAAAACTTGAGATTTCCCGTATGTTTGATGTCTCCTTCCAAAAGATCGGAGTGGTCCCCTGTGGTGTGGATCTTGAAAAATTCCGTCCTCTTGACCCGATGGCGTGCCGCACCCGTCTCAACCTTGACCGGTCGTTGCCTCTCCTTGTCTATGTGGGAAGATTCGATCCCGTGAAAGGGGTCGATCGTTTATTGAGGGCGGCGGCAAAACTGCGGCAGCAAATGGATTTTCGCCTGGTCCTGGTGGGTGGAGGGGGCGAGGGAACACCCGAAGTGCAGAAGATCAGAATGCTTTGTGAGCACCTTTCCCTGAATGACATGGTGCGCTTTTCCGGGGGCAGGACTCATGATGATCTGCCTCTTTTTTATTCTGCCGCTGATGCCCTTGTCCTTTCGTCCCATTACGAAAGTTTCGGACTGGTTCTTCTGGAGGCCCTGGCCTGCGGAACTCCGGTGGTGGCCACCCCCGTCGGTGCTGCAAAGGATATCGTTCGAAATGGAGTGAACGGTTTGCTCGTTTCCGACAATAACCCTGACAATCTTGCGGAGGCAATGGGCCGCATTCTGAAAGTTTCCGCGGGGCAGGTCTTTTCCCGGGAATCCGTTCGTGCGACGGTGAGCTTTTACGACTGGCATTTTGTGACGGCGGCCATTGAACAAGAATATGAAGAACTCACCAAAGGGCCATGTTGCTGTTTTTCTTCCAGGGAAAAAGAGGAAGAGAACTTGTTGATCCTGGACCGAGGAGGCAGAGGGTGACGGAGACTGCGGATGTCCTTGTGGTTGCGGCTCATCCCGACGATGCAGAGTTTGGCGCTTCGGGGACAGTGGCTCGCTGGATTCGGGAAGGAAAAGAGGTGGTGTATGTTTTGTGCACCAGTGGAGAAAAAGGAACCAGCGACCGCAGCGTGTCCCCTCAATGGCTGGCTCGGGTGCGCGAAAAGGAGCAGCTGGCGGCCGCCAATTTGCTGGGGGTCCGTGAGGTGGTCTTTCTTCGTTACCCCGACCAGGGCCTTGAAGACTCGGTGGAGTTTCGCCGGGACATCGTTCGGGCCATTCGAAAATATCGTCCGGACACGGTGGTTACCCTGGACCCTTACCGGCGTTATATCTGGCATCGGGATCACAGGATCACGGGACAGGTGGTTTTGGATGCCGTGTATCCTTTTGCCCGGGATCACCTGGCCTTTCCCGATCTGTTGAAGGAAGGACTGGAACCTCACAAAGTGAAAGAGGTTTTCCTGTGGGCCTCTGAAAACATCAATCACAAGGTGGACATCACGGAGACATTTCACCTGAAAGTGGCGGCATTGCGTTGCCATGAAAGCCAGGTCAGGGAGATGTCTGTGTCCGATCTGGAACTGTGGCTTCGGGATCAGTGCCGGGCCGTGACGGCGGGAGAAGACTGTGAACTGTGCGAGACTTATCACCGGGTGGAGGCTCCTCCTTGAAATTGAGCTTTGCACGCTGAAGTCAGGCTGGCGTAGGACAGCAAGGGCCGGCTTCCGCAAGACTTTCCGCAGATCCTTCATTCTTTTGCCTCCACAGGTTTCACCGAAGGAGGGTATTCGTGGTGCAGTGGGTGAAAAGGACATGTGAATATGAAGAGGACTCCCCGGTGACTCCTCAAAAGGAACGGGACCGAGAGGCAGGGGATGGGGTTTCCCTGGAGGGTTATGCGGTGCAGTTCTGGCACTCTAACTGCTGCTACTCCCATGACTGGCCTTACTTCAGGGAGGCGGTTCATCCCTACGATTATTCCGGTGACTGGGATCTGGAAAAAGAATGGAAACGAAGATCGATTCTCAGATCTCGTTGATGTGCAAAGCGGGCTGGCTGGGGGAGCTTTTTTCTGATTGGCGGAGAAGCACTTCTGCCAGCTGCGTTCCCAAGGCAGCGACCTTCGCGCGTTTTCCCGGCCGTGATGAACCGGGAACAGGCTGCTGTTCACCCTGAAAGTTCGTCACCCGAACAGCTGTAGACCTTGACCTTGAGCTTTTTGCGACCTGAAGGCTCTTTCAGGGCATCCCGGGCACAAAGGGCTTCATCCATTGACGCGAAGCGCAGAACCTCCTTACGGCGCCATGGAAGAAATCTTCCGGATACTGAAGTGGCACGCTTTTTGACCCAGAATGGCCAGAATGCATGCTTGTACTCGATGCAGAAGTAGCCGTCTTCGTGCTCTGCAATTCGCAACTTCACAGGGCAACTCCTTGTTCTTCAATGCCAGCGGGCCGATCGGCATGGGACTTTCTGTTCGTGCCTATCCCATGTGGCATGACCGTTCATTTGAATTTGTGACGATAATACTATAGCACACATGGGACGGAGAGAATTTTGAATTCGACAAAAAAACACAAACCATGGTGCTTTTCCGGTTTTCAAAGGCTTGGGGGATGTTTTCACCGTTCACAATGCATTTTCCTTTTGGGCCGTTTTTTTTAGCAAGGGGCCTCCGGTGCGGGAGGGCGTGTTCTTGGCAATAAAAAACCACCGGGGCGGGGACTCCGGTGGTTTTCGCTTTTCTCCATGAAGTGGGGACACATTCCGTACATTGAAGGGGGTGAACTCACTCCCCGTGGGCTTTTTCAATGAACGACATGTCCACCATGTTCTCATAAGGGATTGATTGTGAAATAATATTTGCTTTTTTCAAAAAGCCGTTGACTGTTTCGAAGCCCTCCTGGGAGATACGTCCGTCTGTGGAAAGGGTCGGTCTGAGTATACCGATCAAACTGGCATCCATGTGGGGAAAGTAGGACCTTGCCACTTCCGCGATCTTTTCGTCGCTGTTTTCATTTTGCCATTTGATGGCTTTCACCACCGCATTGGAAAATCTCTGAATGACAGGGGAATGCTCTTCCACAAATTCATTGGTGACCGTCACGATGGAAGACTCATACACTTTTGAGCCATAAACTTTTTCGTGCTGTGCGGGGTCGGACACATCGGCCACGATATTCGCGCCCATGGCAAGGATCTCAGGTCTTCGAACAATGCTGATGTAAGCTCCGTCGATGGCTTGGCGCTGAAGAGCTGCAATGGTGGCGCCGTATTCCAGGGAAGCAAACTGAACATCTCTTTCGGGGTCCAGGCCCTCGCTTTCCAGAACTGCCTGCACAAACATATAGGGCGCTGATCCGGGCATGCCCGCAAAGACAACCTTTCCCTTGAGATCCTCGACGGATTCGATGCCCTGGCGGGTCACAAACATGTAGGGCTTGCTCTGCAGAGCGGACATGATCACTTTGGTTTCCTTGCCCTGGTCATAAAGTCTCATGACGGGTTCCAGGCTGAGCATGCAGAAATGAGAGTCCCCCGCAAGCAGTCCCATCAGGGCCACCGGTCCATCTTTGTAGGTCACAAACTCCGCTTCAAGTCCTTCCTCCTTGAAGTATCCCAGCTCATCAGCCAGGTACACAGGCAGCCAGAATTCACTTCTGAGTTCCGAAATGACAATTTTTGTCAGGGGCTCGGCAGCTTGAGCCCGGCTGTTGCCTGGTGAGACAAAAGTCAAGCCAAGGGCAAAGGAAACAAGGACGGACAAACAAAGCAATCTCTTCATACTGGCATACTCCTTTTGGGGTTAAGGTGTGAAATGGTCCGGTGAATCAGTTGGTGCTGAAGTCCAGGTTTGGCCTCCATCGCAGCAGGTATTGCTCTGCATTCTTGAGAAGGAGGTTCAGGGTCAATCCAATCAACAAGAGCAGAAAGATGCAGGACATGACCCGGTCCGTCTGAAAAAAGGATGTGGCGTACATGATCATCCAGCCGATTCCGGCACTTGCTCCCATGTATTCGCCCACTATGGCTCCAATGAGCGAGGCGCCAATGCCTCCCCGCACTCCGGCCAGAATCCAGGGCACGGATGAGGGGAAAATCACCTTCATCAGTATTTGAATTCTGCTGGCGCCGAGAAGCCTGACGGCGCCGATGAGTTGAGGATCGACGCTTCGAACGCCGCTGAAGGTGCTGAAAAATACGAGATAAAAGACGAGCAGCCCGGAAAGAAAGATCTTGGACTCTATGCCGACTCCAAACCACAGGATGAAAATGGGTGCCAGCGCCAGTTTGGGAATGCCGTAGAGGGCCGTGACGATGGGCTCGAGCACATCGGCGAGCAGTTTTATCCTTCCCAGCAAAAACCCAATTGCAACCCCGACGAAGCCGCCGATGGCCAGGCCCCACAGGGCCGCCTTCAGGGTGATTGCCAGGTGTTTGACCAGGTCTCCGCTTGAATAAAAGGCGATGAGGTCGTTGAATATCCTCGATGGCTGGCTCACATAGAAGGGATCGATGTAATGCCCGGCCGCCAGGATCTCCCAGGAGAAAACCACCGTGAAAATGAGTGCCGTTCTGAGTAAATACAGCTTGATCATTTGCTTCTGGACTTTTTCACTTCAGCGCTCAAATCATCCCAAATCTTTTTATAGGTTTCCGTAAAATCTTCGGTGAACTTGATGTCCACTGTGGATCGCGGTCTGGGCAGATGAATGGTGTGCTCGGATTTGACCGTTGATGGTCTTGAAGACATGATGATCACCCTGTCAGCCAGGGTTATCGCTTCAGCCAGGTCGTGAGTCACAAAGACTATGGTTTTTCTGGTTTCATGCCATAGTTTCAGAATGTCTTCCTCCAGGAGGTCTCTGGTCTGAACATCCAGGCCCACAAAGGGTTCATCCATGAATATGATGTCCGGATCGTAAGCGAGAGCCCTGATGATGATCGCCCTTTTTTTCATTCCACCGGAAAGTTCGAATGGATAGTTGTTCTTGAATTGGGACAGATCGACCTGCTCAATGAGCTTTTCCACCACCGCTCTTCTTCTGCCCTTGCTCACGCCTCTCAATTCCAGTCCAAGTTCCACATTTTGGACCACTGTACGCCAGGGGAGGAGCGTGTCCGCCTGTGATATGTGTCCGATGTTGCGCAATCCGTTTCCGTCGGCCATGTCCCTTGCGATGGTCCCCGAATCAGGGGGGTAAAGGCCTGCCAGAATATTGAGGAGCGTGCTTTTGCCACATCCACTGGGCCCGACGATGGCGAGAAACTCCTGTCTTTTGATCTCCAAATTGAGGTTCTTCAGGGCCTCCACAGTGTCTCCACTGCTCGATTTGAAGCTTTTGTTCAGATCACTGACTGAAAGAAGGATATTGTCCACAGTGAGGACCACGTCGGAAAAAAGTGTTCAAAATGAGCGTTCGGATCAGGCAAAAGGTTTTTTCTCGTTGATGGCCGAGAAGGGAATATTGATGCTTTTTTCTGACAAGAGTTGCGTGAACGTTTCCATCATGACCCCCATACCCCGCACCTCGCTCAAATTTTTATGCTGATTGACGGCGTCGTCAGGTTCTCCGCCGGAAAAACCGGTGCAGGTGAGTGTCACGCCACAACTGGGACTGCCATCAACTCCCACGATTTCCTCGATGGAATATCCGTTCACGAGGTAATCTTCAATTTGGAAAACAAAGGGCTCTAAAATGTTTTTGCAATGTTTTCTATACATTGGAGTATCATATTGTTCATGGGTCATCCCCCAGCGCTTGAGCCCCAAAAAAGTCAGCTCGGGGCAAGGCAGCTGAACAATGCCCATTCCTTTGCGAATACAATCAACCACAAGGGGCTCCAGGGCGCCGGGGTACCTGGACAAACCGGTCACCTTGGAGTTGCTGTTCAGAATGCAATGGGCCACCACGACCAGTCTTTTGCTTCGTTCCATGCCATCACTCACTTGCTGTTGATCC